>CAXUCS010000004.1:28967-31621 GCA_964249365.1 uncultured Caulobacteraceae bacterium
CCCTTGCGGCGATCGGCGGCGCCTCGGACCGCGAGCTCGGTCGCACCCTCATCCAAGGTATCCTGGTGGAGCACTTCGGCCAAGCTCTCCTGAACGAACCCAAGTTCCAGCAGGTGGTCGATCGGGTCAGCTCGACCCTGGCGGAGGATCCGGAGGCGTCTGTGATCTTCCGGCGGGTGCTGGACGGGCTCCGCGCCTCGGCGAGATAGTTTAGCGTTGGCCTGATCCGCTTCCCAGGTTGAGCTTGACCAGGGCGCCGGCGATCGTGCGTCCGGAGCTGTCGAGGGGGCGGTTGAGCGCCACCTTCTCGATGAGGTCCGCCGCCGCCCCCTGGCCCCGGCTGCGGAGCAGCATGATCTTGGCCAGGTTGGCGGACAGGCAAGCTCGGTCGAGCCGCAGCGCCACCTGCATCCGTCGCTCCGCCTCGGCCTGGCGACCCTGGCTGAGGTCGAGCACCGCCAAGCCGCCGTGGGCCTCCGCGAAGCCTTCGTCCAAGCCCAGGGCCTTTTCGAAGGCGCGTCGGCTTGCGGTCGCGTCGCCCGCGACATAGTTCGCCCAGCCCGCGGCGATCCAGGACCCTGGATGCGATCCGAAGAGCGAGGCCGCCCGCTCGAGATGCGACCTGGCCGGACCGACGGCTCCGGAATTCAGCTGGTGTAGGCCGATCCCGAGATGGCTTCGCGCGTGGTCAGGCGAGAGCGAAAGCGCTCGTGCGAAGTGAGCGGCCGCGGCGTCCGGACGCTGCTCATCCAGCGCCAGTATGCCGAGCACGGACAAGCCGTCCGGCGTTGCCTCCGCCGCGCCTGCGTAGGCCCGCGCCGTCTCGACCTCGCCGAGGTCCATCGCGAGGACGGCCAAGGCGCCGCTGAGTTCGGGGGCGGCGGGGAAGCGCCGTGCGAGACGCTCGCCCTCCAGTTTGGCTTCGGCCAGTCGCCCGGTGCGATGTAGGAGTTGGACCCGGAGGAGGGCCGCCTGCGGCGTCGACGCCGCCGCGTCGTCGTCGAGGGCGGCGAGAGCGGCCGCATCGTCCTTGAGAAGAGTGTGCGCCCAGGCGCGATTGTAGGCGACGCCGGGATCGTCGGTCCCATCGGCGGCCTGGTCGAAGAGGTCGGCGGCCTCTTGGAACCGGCCATCATCAAGGGCGATCAGGCCGGAGAGGTTGACGATCTCGGGCGGCAGCTCCGACAACGCGCCGTACCGGCCGACCAGGGCTCGGGCGACGCCGAACTTCTTCGCTCGTCGAGCCGCGTCTGCCGCATCGGCGATGAGGTGCAGGTTGTCCGGGTCCTGTTCCAGATAGCCGAACAGGCGACTCAGCCGATCTTCGGCGGGGGTGCTTGTCGAGTGGTCCATCAGGCTTGACCCGGCCACGCCTCGCACGCCGGTTCAGCGCCCGATCTGGCTCACTCCTGAGGTTAGACGGCCCGCGGCGCCCAGGGCAAGCTGCGGTCGTACGGACGCCAAAACGCCTCTCGGCAGAAAAAGCGGCGCCGGCCCTAAACTCTCCTCGCGCCTTCCCGATCACTGGACAGCGGGTGGTGGGACGCCCGTCGGGGGTTAGTCCATGACGAGCGTTGTTACCGGCGTCGGCCTTGGAATCCAGCGGTCGTCCGCGTCCTTGCTCGGAGCGGCCGGGGGGCTCGGGACGGCGTCCCTGGGGCAGGCGGGGGACGATGTCTACGTCAACGCCGCCACGGGCAATCTCGTGGTTCAGGCGACGGACCAGGTCCTGCTGGGCCTCGGGGTCGACGACACGGTCACGCGCACCTACAACAGCCTCGGGCAGCTCTCCTCGAACAACGGCGCGCTCTGGACAGATGCGGCGTCGCGCCAAATTCTTCTGTCGAGCCTTACCGGCACATTGGATACAGCCGGCAGCACCATCCAGCGGAAAGCGGCTGACGGCTCCATCGTCACCTATACTTATGACGCGAGCCAGGGTCTCTATGTCGGCCAGGAGGGCGGGGGCGCGCTCGACACCCTGAGCTTCAACGCAGGCTCCAACCATTGGACCTGGACCGACGGGCAGTCGCAGGCCACCGAGGTCTACGATGCCGGCCAGGGCGACCGGATCATCTCCAGCAGCGATCCGACCGGTCTCAACACCGAGACCTTCAGCTACACCGCTGCAGGCCTGCTATCGAGCGTCACCACGGCGAACGGTGAGAGCACGTCCTTCACCTACAACGCCGCCGGCGAGATCGCCTCCATTCAAACGGCGCTCCAGGGCGGTGCCCATTCGACGCTCGTGTACTACACCTATGATGCAAATGGCCGACTAGCTTCTACCACCATCGATCTGACCCCGGGCGACAACTCGACGGCGGACGGCAACGTCTACACGACGACCTATGGCTACGACGGGAGCTCTGACCGTCTGACCTCGATCACGCAGTCCGACGGCTCGTCGCTTCAGATCAGCTATAACGCCAACGGTCAGGTCGCGACGGTCCAGCAGGCCGCGGCCTCGGGCGAGACCACCACGGAGACCTTCAGCTACGGCAATGGCTCAACGACGGAGACCGACGCCGCGGGGAACGTCACCACCTTCGGCTACGACGCGTCCGGGCAGCTGACCTCGCTCACCTCGCCGATGGGTCAGACCGCGCTCTACGCCTACAACGCCAACGGCCAGGTCACGAGCGCCACGGCGG
>CAXUCS010000005.1:0-26486 GCA_964249365.1 uncultured Caulobacteraceae bacterium
CCCTGAAGGCGGACGGCCGCGCGACCGTCAGCGTGGCGGCGCACGAGATGGGCATGGGCACCGCCACCGCCCACACCCAGGTGGCCGCCGAGCGGCTCGGCCTTTCCCTGGAGCAGGTGGAGGTGCTCTACGGCGACAACACCCTGCCCGGCGTGGTGCTGGCGGGCGGCTCCCAGCAGACCGCCTCGGTGGGCGCGAGCGTGATCGCCGCCCACCGCGCCCTGGTAGGCGAGCTCCTGAAGCTCGCCGGCAACGACTCGCCTTTGGCGGGCCTCGGCGCCGACGAAGTGGGCGGGGTGGACGGCGGCCTCGCCAAGCTCGACGACCCGGAGCGTTTCGAGAGCTACGGCTCCATCCTCCAGCGGGCGGGGCGTCCGGAGCTGACGGTGGAGGCGCAGGCGCCCAAGCCGCTGGAGCTGCAGCACTGGTCCATGCACAGCCATGGCGCCATGTTCTGCGAGGCGCGGGTGAACGCCCTGACGGGCGAGGTTCGGGTGAGCCGCTTCCTCGGCTCCTTCGACTGCGGCCGCATCCTCAACGCCAAGACCGCCGCCAGCCAGTTCCGCGGCGGCATCATCATGGGGCTAGGCCTCGCGCTGATGGAGGAGACGCAGTTCGACGAGCGGACGGGCCGGATCATGAACCCCTCGCTGGCCGAGTACCACGTCCCCGTCCAGATGGACGTGCCCGCCATCGAGGTGATGTGGACCGACGAGCCCGACCCCCACGCCCCCATGGGCGCGCGCGGCATCGGCGAGATCGGCATCACCGGCGTGGGGGCCGCGGTCGCGAACGCCGTCTTCAACGCCACGGGCCGGCGGGTGCGCGACCTGCCCATCACGCTCGACAAGCTGCTGTGAGCCGGGCCGCGCGGGCGCGCCGGGCCCGTCTCGACGAGGGACGTCGGGTGGAGTGCGAGCATGGACGAGCCGTTCGACTTCGAGCTGTCCCGGCGGGGTCTCCTGGCCACCGGGGCGGCCACGGCGGCGATGAGCGCCGCGCCGGCCGCGCAGACCCAGCCGCAGCCCCCCGCGCCCTCCACCGCGTCCGTCCGCTTCGAGGTCAACGGGGAGCCGCAGGACCTCACGCTCGACACGCGCACCACGCTCCTGGACGCGCTTCGCGAGCACCTGCACCTGACCGGCTCCAAGAAGGGCTGCGACCACGGCCAGTGCGGCGCCTGCACCGTCATCGTCGACGGGCGGCGGATCAACAGCTGCCTGACGCTCGCGGTGATGCACGAGGGGTCGCGGATCATCACGATCGAGGGGCTGGGCTCGCCGGAGCGGCTCCACCCCATGCAGGCGGCCTTCGTCAAGCATGACGGCTACCAGTGCGGCTACTGCACGCCGGGCCAGATCTGCTCGGCGGTGGCGACGCTGGACGAGATCCGCGCCGGCGTGCCGAGCCACGTCAGCGTCGACCTCCAGGCGCCTGCGGCCGTCAGCGTGGACGAGCTCCGCGAGCGCATGAGCGGCAACATCTGCCGTTGCGGAGCCTACTCCAACATCATCGAGGCCATGACCGAGGTGGCGGGAGAGCGCGCGTGAAGCCCTTCACCTACGAGCGCGCCACGAGCCCGGCCGGGGCCGCCGCTACCGCGGCGAGAACGCCCGGCGCCCGCTTCATCGCCGGAGGCACCAACCTCCTCGACCTGATGAAGCTGCAGGTGGAGACGCCCGTCCACCTGATCGACGTCAACCCCCTCGGCCTCGACCGGATCGAGCCCACGCCGGAGGGGGGCCTGCGCGTCGGCGCGCTGGTAAGGAACACCGACCTCGCCGCCGACCCCCGCGTGCGGCGGGACTACCCCGTCCTGTCCCGCGCGCTCCTGGCCGGCGCCAGCGGCCAGCTCAGGAACAAGGCGACCACCGCGGGCAACCTCCTGCAGCGCACCCGCTGCCCCTACTTCTACGACACCAACCAGCCCTGCAACAAACGCCGCCCGGGCTCCGGCTGCGCCGCCATCGGCGGCTTCACCCGGGGCTTGGCGGTGGTGGGCGCGAGCGACCACTGCATCGCCACCCACCCCAGCGACATGGCGGTGGCCATGCGCGTGCTGGATGCGGAGGTGGAGGCGGTGGGGCCGGACGGTTCCACCCGGGCCATACCCATCGCCGACTTCCACCGCCTGCCCGGCGACCGGCCCGACCTCGACACCACGCTCCAGCGGGGCGAGCTCATCACCGCCGTCGTCCTGCCCCGGCCCGTCGGCGGCCGGCAGGGCTACGCCAAGGTGCGCGACCGGGCGTCCTACGCCTTCGCGCTGATCTCGGTGGCCTACGTCCTGCATCCGGACCGGACCGGCCGGGTGGCGCTGGGCGGCGTGGCGCACAAGCCCTGGCGCTTGGACGCCGCCGACGCGGCGCTGCCGCAGGGCGCGCGCGCGGCGACGGCCCGCCTGTTCGCGGAGGCCCGCCCCACCGACGAGAACCGTTTCAAGCCGCCCCTGGTGGAGCGCACGCTGTCCGCCGCGCTGGCGGGCGACGAGGCCCGAGCCGCATGAAGTTCGACCAGCCCGCCACCACCAACCCCATCGACCAGTTGAAGGTCGTCGGCCAGCCGCACGACCGCATCGACGGGCCGCTGAAGACCACCGGCCGCGCCCCTTACGCCTACGAGCGCCACGACGTGGTCGCCGACCCCGCTTACGGGTTCATCCTCGGAAGCGCGATCGCGAAGGGCCGGATCAACGCCATCGACACGGCCGCCGCCAAGGCCGCGCCTGGCGTGATCGCCGTGGTGACGTGGCGCGAGGCCGGACCGCTCGGCCGCCCCAAGAACAACAACACGCCGCTCCTGGGCGGGCCGGAGGTGGTCCACTACGACCAGGCGATCGCCATCGTGGTGGCGGAGAGTTTCGAGGAGGCGCGCGCGGCGGCCAGGCTGGTCCGCGTCGACTACCGGCGCGAGCCCGGCCGCTTCGACCTCTCCGCCCAGGCCTGGCGCGCACCGCCCAAGGGGGCCTCGAGCGGGGAGGGAAGCGAAAGCCAGCCGGTGGACCGGGTGGGCGATTTCGAGGCGGCGTACGCCGCCGCTCCGGTCAAGGTCGACCGCAGCTATTCCACCCCGGACCAGAGCCATTCCATGATGGAGCCGCACGCGACGCTCGCCGTGTGGAAGGGCGACGAGCTGACGGTCTGGACCTCCAACCAGATGATCGCCTGGGCCAAGGGCGACTTGGCCGAGACGCTGAAGATGCCCAAGGAGAAGGTCCGGGTGGTCTCGCCCTACGTGGGGGGCGGCTTCGGGGCCAAGCTCTGGATCCGGAGCGATGCGGTGATGGCGGCGCTGGCGGCGCGCGCGGCTGGCCGGCCGGTGAAGGTGGCTCTTGCTCGCCCGCAGGTGATGAACAACACGACCCACCGGCCAGCGACCCTGCAGCGCATCCGCATCGGGACGGAGCGCGACGGCAGGATCACCGCCATCGCCCACGAGAGCTGGTCGGGAGACCAACCCGGCGGCAAGCCTGAGACGGCGGTCTCCCAGACCAAGCTTCTCTACGCCGGCGCCAACCGACTGACCTCGGACCACCTGGCCGTCCTCGACCTGGCCGAGGGCAACGCCATGCGCGCGCCCGGGGAAGCGCCCGGGCTCATGGGCCTGGAGATCGCGATGGACGAGCTGGCCGAGCAGCTCGGCATGGACCCGGTCGCCTTGCGCATCCTGAACGACACCCAGGTCGACCCCGAAAAGCCGGGGCGCCCTTTCTCGCACAGGAACCTGATCGGCTGCCTCGAGCTCGGCGCCGACCGCTTCGGCTGGAGCCGGCGCAACGCCAAGCCCGGCCAGGTGCGCGAGGGCCGCTGGCTCATCGGTCAGGGGGTCGCCGCGGGTTTCCGCAACAACATCGCTTCTCCCTCAGCTGCGCGCGTGGAGGTCTCGCCGGATGGGCGGGTGATCGTCTCCACCGACATGACCGACATCGGCACGGGCAGCTACACGGTGATCGGCCAGACCGCGGCGGAAATGCTGGGGGTGCCGCTGCAGCAGGTGACCGTGCGGCTCGGCGACTCCGACTTCCCGGTCTCCTCGGGCTCGGGCGGGCAGTGGGGCGGCAACAGCTCGACCGCCGGGGTCTTCGCCGCCTGTCAGACGCTGCGCGACCAGGTCGCCCATAAGCTCGGCTTCAACTCCGCCGACGTCCAGTTCGCCGACGGGCAGGTCCACGCGGGCGGGCAAAGCCTGTCTCTCGCCAGGGCGGCGGGAGGTATATCGGCGCAGGATGGCGTCACCTACGGTGACCTGTCGAAGACCTATCAGCAGTCCACCTTCGCCGGCCATTTCGTCGAAGTGGGCGTGGACAGCTACACCGGCGAGGTCCGGGTCCGGCGCATGCTGGCGGTCTGCGCGGCGGGCCGCATCCTCAATCCTAAGTCCGCAAGGAGTCAGGTGATCGGCGCCATGACCATGGGTGTGGGCGCCGCGCTGATGGAGCACGCGGTCGTGGACAAGCGCATCGGCTACTTCGTCAACCACGATCTGGCCGAGTACCACGTCCCGGTCCACGCCGACATCCCGCACCAGGAGGTCATCTTTCTAGACGAAACGGACCCAATCTCCTCGCCGATGAAGGCCAAGGGCGTGGGCGAGCTCGGCCTCTGCGGCGTGGGGGCGGCGGTGGCCAACGCGGTCTACAACGCGTCCGGGGTGCGCGTGCGCGATTACCCGATCACGCTGGATAAGCTCATCCCGCATCTGCCCGAGATTGCGTAACGCACTTACGCTGAACTTGGCGATCCCGACGAGGGTTCTGGCCGTTCTAGCCAGGACCTTCTCGACCTAGGCGCAGGCCGGCAGGGCGAGCAGGTGGTCGTTCTACCGCCCGCCGGCGCGGGTGCGGACGTACCTGCGGCTGGCGGCGGACGCGCAGGAGTGCTGCGGGTGGTCGACGCGGCGGCGGAAGCCTGCCGCCCGCGTGGTCCCGCCGGACCGCTGGCGCGAGCCCCACAGGCCGGCCGAGGAAATCGTCCCCGAGATCGCCGAGGGCCAAGACTTACCCGGCTGCGAGCTGGACGGTAGTCTGACGTGCAGCATGCAAGACCTCTGCCTGAGGCATGGGAGCGCCCTTGTCCACCTCCACCCTGGTCTCGCGCATCGTCAGCACGTCGCGTCATACGACGCATTACCTTGAGAGCGGGCCGGCGGGCGGGCCGCTGATGATCTTCCTCCACGGCTGGGCGGTCACCCGCCTCGCTGGGTCAGCTGGGAAGTGCGGCGCTCGTCGGCCTCGTCATGCTCGTGGTCAGCCAGGCGCTGGCGATCTGGGGCGCCCACTTCCTGCCCGCCGGGGTGGCCGCAGTCTTCGGCTCCTCGGCGCCGCTTTTCCTGGCGCTGTTCGCGTGAGGGCTGCTGCATCGATCGCCGACGCTGCGCCAGACCGCCGGGGTCCTCATCGGCTTCGCCGGCCTGGCGCTGATGGGTTGGAGCTCGGCGACCAGCGGCGACGTCAAGCCGGTCGGCGTGGTGCTCGCGCTTTTCGCGTCGGCATCCTGGGCGGCGGGCTCGCTGCTCGCGCCCCGGCTGGCCCGGCCGCAGCCCTCCCCCATGAGGGGCCTCCGTGCGTACTGGGCATCGGTGATGCGACCTTGAAGCGCGAGCTCGGGTGCGATAACCGTCTTAAATAGACCGACCATACGGTCTTTCAGGAGGTGGGTGTTGTCAGAGGCGCTGCTCGTCCCACCGCCGCCGATCCGCAACGCACCTGACGATCGCCGCGACTGGCGGCAGGTCGCCTACCTCGTCCAACTGTCTCGGGCGCTCGACCGCATGGAGGAGGAGCGCCTCGTCCCTGAAAAGAAGGTCCTCTACCAGTTCTCCGCCCGAGGCCACGACATGGCGCAGGTCTTGCTCGGCCAGCGCCTGGACCGGCGCGCCGACGCGACCTGCGGCTACTACCGCTCGCGTCCGTTGTTGCTGTCCCTCGGGGTGGATGTGGAGGACGCGCTGGGATCCTCGATGGCGCGGGCGGGGGGTTACTCCGACGGCCGCGATATCGGGGTGGTCTTCAACTATCCCAACCGGCTCGGTGCGTCGGCCCTGCCGATGTGCGGCGGCGTGGGTGCGCAGTATACGCCGACCGCGGGCTGGGCGCAGGCGATCCAATACTATCGCACCGTGCTGGGCGACCCAGCGTACGACGATGCGATCGGGGTGGTCCTGGGCGGTGAGGCGTCGGTAGCCACCAACGGCTTCTGGGCGGCGCTGACCATTGCGACGACCCAGTGCCTGCCGATGCTGTTCTACATCGAGGACAATGGTTACGGCATATCGGTCCCGTCGACCTTCCAGACGCCAGGCGGGGACATCGCGGCCAACCTCGCCAGCTTCAAGGGGCTGACGATCCTGGCCGGAGAAGGAGTGGACCCCGCCGAGGCGTCGCGCCTGATCGACCAGGCCGTCGATCATGTGCGGTCGCGACGCGGCCCCTGCCTGCTCCGCCTGCGGGTGCCCCGCCTGCAGGGGCACAGCTTCCAGGATACGCAGACCTACAAGGCGAAGAGCACGGTGGAGGCGGAGTGGGCGCGCGACCCGCTTCCGCGCCTGCGTGACTATCTCGTACCCGCGCTTCTGGACGAGACGGAGTGGGACGCGCTGGAAGAGCGCGCGGCGGCTGATGCAGAAAGCGCGCGCGAACGGGCCGAGGCGCGTCCGGTCGCTGAGGCGGAAACCGTCGTCGGCGGCGTGTTCTCAGAAGGCGTCGCGCTGCAGTCCATGGGTGGGCAGTGGACCCACGGCTATACGCCGCCTGCGGTCGACAACACGCCCCGTCCTACAGGCCAGCGGCTGAACATGGTGACCGCGATCCGCCGCACCCTTGAGCAGGAGATGACAGCCAATCGGCGCGTGGTGGTGTTCGGGGAGGACGTGGGGCCCAAGGGCGGCGTGCACGCGGTCACCCTGGGGCTGCAGGAGAAGTTCGGCCAGGCTCGCGTATTCGACACCAGCCTGTCGGAGGAAGGCATCGTCGGCCGGGCCGTGGGCATGGCGCTCGCGGGCCTGGTGCCCGTCGCCGAGATCCAGTTCCGCAAATATGCCGAGCCCGCCACCGAGCAGATCAACGATTGCGGCTCGATGCGCTGGCGCACCAACAACCGTTTTGCGGCGCCCATGGTGCTGCGCGTGCCCGGCGGCTTCTTCAAGTGCGGCGATCCTTGGCACAGCCAGACCAACGAGGTCGCGTTCGTGCACACGCCGGGCTGGAAGGTGGCGGTCCCGTCCAATGCGGAAGACGCCGTCGGCCTCCTGCGCGGCGCGCTCCGGGGCAACGATCCGGTGATCTTCTTCGAGCATCGCGCCATGCTGGACGACGCCTGGGCCCGGCGCGCCTGGCCGGGAGACGACTATGTCCTGCCGTTCGGACGGGCGAAACGGACCCGCGAGGGCGACCAGATCACCCTGGTGACCTGGGGCGCGATGACGCCGCGATGCGAGGCGGCCGCCGACGGGCGTTCGGCCGACGTCATCGACCTTCGCACCCTGACGCCCTGGGACAAGGAGGCGGTGCTGGACTCGGTGCGACGCACGCGTCGCTGCCTGATCGTGCACGAGGACCTGAAGACCGCGGGCTTCGGCGCGGAGATCGCGGCGGCCGTCGCGGACGAAGCCTTCATGGACCTGGACGCGCCCGTCTCGCGGCTGACCATGCCCGACATCCCCAGCCCCCATAATCCCGTGCTGCTCGACTGGGCGGTGCCGTCGATCGAGCGCATCCGCGCCAAGATCGACGACCTCCTGGCCTTCTGAGGCTGACCGTGACCGACATCCTCGCGCCCCTCAAGCAGGAAGGCACCAAGGCCGTCGTGCGGCAGTGGCTGAAGAAGCTCGGCGATACGGTCGCCGTCGACGATCCGATTGTGGAGCTGGAGACCGACAAGGTCTCGGTGGAGGTCCCTTCGCCGGGCGCAGGCGTGCTCCTCGAAATCCTGCTTGGCGCGGACGCAGAGGCGACGCCCGGGGCCGTGCTCGGCCGGCTCGGAGCGGGCGATGCGACCGCCTCCGCCAGCGCGCCGGCTTCGTCGCGGCCTGAAGCTCCCGCCACGCCGAAGTCGGCCAGCGCCCAGCCCCATCTTTCGCCCGCGGTCCGTCGCGCCGTCCAGGAGACTGGGCTGGACCCGTCCGGCATCGCCGGGAGCGGGCGCGGCGGGCGCATCACCCGCGCCGACGTCGACAGGGCGGCGGCCGAACGGTCCACGGCCACGGTTTCGACGACGTCCAACGCCGTGGCGCCGTCAGCGAGAACGCCCGGCGGCCGGCGGGATGTCCCGCATGACCGGATGCGGCGCGCGATCGCCGAGAACATGCTGAACTCCGTCGCCGTGGCGCCCCATGTGACCGCCGTGTTCGAGGCGGACTTCAGCGCCATCATGGCCCATCGCCGCAAGCACAAGGCGGCGTTCGAGCGCGAGGGCGCCAACCTCACCTTCACCGCCTACATCGTCCAGGCCTGCGTGGCGGCTATGAGAACCGCGCCGAGCGTGAACAGCCGCTGGTATGAGGACCGGCTGGAGATCTACGACGACATCAGCATCGGGGTGGGCACGGCCCTGGCCGACAAGGGGCTGATCGTGCCCGTCCTGCACCGTGCTCAGGACCTGTCCCTGCTCGGCGTGGCGACCCGGCTGACCGCGATGGTGGCCAAGGCGCGAGACGGCCGGCTATCGGGAGAGGACGTGCGCGGGGGCACTTTCACCATCTCCAATCATGGGGTCTCCGGCTCCCTGTTCGCCTCGCCCATCATCATCGCCCAACCGCAGTCGGCGATCCTCGGCGTCGGCAAGCTGGAGAAGCGCGTGGTGGTCCGCGAGGTGGACGGCGTCGACACGATCCAGATCCGGCCCATGGCCTACGTCTCGCTCACCATCGACCATCGCGTGCTCGACGGACACCAGACCAACACCTGGCTGTCCGCCTTCGTGGAGCATCTGGAGCGCTGGCCCCCGGACATCTCCTGAAGGAAAGCCTCCGACATGGCTGTCAAGCTCGTGGCCCTCTATCGCCGGCCGGACGACGAACAGGCGTTTCTGCGCCACTACCACGAGGTCCACATGCCGCTGGTGGCCAGGACACCCCACCTGGAGAAGGCGGTGGTCGGCAAGGTGACGGGCTCTCCGATGGGAGAGCCGCCCTACTTCCTCATGGCCGAGATGTTCTTCCCGGACGCAGAGCGCTTTCAGGAGGCGATGGGGTCGCCCGAGAACAGGGCGGCCGGCAAGGACCTGATGAGTTTCGCCCGTGGCCTCGTCACCCTGATGGTGATCGAAGACGCCTGATCCTGTGAGGCCCAGCCTCATGTATAGCTCTAGAAACGGCGGCGGTAGGACCAGGCCTGCCTAAGGCTGGGTCGTTGAGCATGGGCTTGATGTCGGCCGGGTCCATGCTACTCGCGCAATCGAGGCGGCGTCGTCCGCCGCGACGGTGAGGGGTGATGGCCAGGACTCAGGCGGCTGACTACGAGGAACGGCGGGAGGCGATCGTGGAGCAGGCCGCGCGGCTGTTCGCCAAGACCGGCTTCCTGGGCGCGTCCGTCGCTGACCTGGCGGGCGCCTGCGAAACCTCGAAGTCGCTGATCTACCACTACTACCCGTCGAAGGAGGACATCCTCTACGCGGTGATGATTTCGCACCTGGACCAGCTCAGCCAGGATGTGGCCGGCGTAGTGGCGATGGGGGAGGGGCCTGAGCTTCGCCTCAAGGCGCTCGTTCACCGCTTCATGGGCCACTATGTCGGCGCGGCGGACCGGCAGAAGGTGCTGCTGAATGAGCTGGACAATCTTCCCGCCGAGCGACGCAGCGAGGTGGTCACGAAACAGCGCGCCATCGTGAAGGCGGTGCGGGATTTGATGGTCGCGATCGAGCCGGAACTCGCCAACGACTCGGCCCGGGCGAGCGTGAAAACCATGCTGCTGTTCGGTATGATCAATTGGACGCACACCTGGTTCGACGCTTCCGGCCCGATCTCGGCAGACGAGGTCGCCGACATGGCGCTTCAGTGCATCACAGGCGACGAGCGGGTGTCATCCAAAAAGTTGAAGAGGAGCAGCAGTTCGCGCGTCGCTTAGGCGTCGTAATCCAGGACCACGTCTTCGGTCAGCGGTACGGCCTGGCAGGTCAGGATATAACCATCCGCCACTTCAGCTTCGCTCAATCCGTAGTTCACCTTCATCTGAACCTGGCCCGACATCAGCTTGGCCCGGCAGGTGGCGCATACGCCCGCCTTGCAGGCGAAGGGTGCGGCCACTCCCGCCGCCCTGGCGGACTCTAAAATGCTCTTCTTCTCTGGATCAAACGGGATGCGTCTCCGGCGTCCTTCAAGCGTGATCTGAACGCTCAGGCCGGCCGCCCGCTCTTCCAGAAGGCGTTCGGCCTGGAGCGCGACTTCGGTTGGACGCCCGGCGGTGAACCGCTCCACCATCACGTGGTCTGCAGGCACGCCGGCGGCCCTCAGGGCCTCCTCGGCGGCCGTCATCATCGGGCCGGGACCGCAGATGAAGGCCACGTCGACCGTGGAGGGGTCGACCAACCCCGCCAGGACGTCGGCCAGGCGCACCGCATCCAGGCGCCCGTTGAACAGCTCGATGTCGTCCGCCTCAAGGCTGAGGAAATGGTAGAGCTGCAGGCGCGAGAGATAGCGGTCCTTCAGGCCCGCAAGCTCCTCCAGGAACATGATGGAGCTCGAGGCGCGGTTCCCATAGAGAAGGGTGAAGCGGCTCTCGGGTTCGGTGGTCAAGGCGGTGCGGATCAGCGACAGGACGGGTGTGATGCCCGACCCGCCGGCCACGCCGAGATAGTTCGCCTGCTGCCCGGCCGAGAAGCGCCATGTGAAGCTGCCGTTGGGCGGCATGGCCTCGATCATCCCGCCCGGGCTGAGGCGCTCCAACGCCCAATTCGAGAAGGCGCCGCCCTCGACGCGTTTGATGGCGATGCGGAGCGCCTCCTGGGGCGCCGCGCAGATGGAGTAGTTGCGCCGCAGCTCCTCGCCGTCGACCTCGGCGCGCACCGTCAGATGCTGCCCGGGCGAGAAGCGGAAGCGTTCCGTCAGCTCGGCCGGAGGCGCAAGGGTGAGGGCGATGGCGTCGTCCGTCTCTCGCTGCACGTCGAGGATCGTCAGCGGGTGGAAACCGGCGGTCATCTGATCCTCAGTGGCACTTGAAGCGGTCGAAGGGCTCCCGGCAGCTGCGGCAGCGCCAGAGGGCCTTGCACGGGGTAGAGCCGAAGCGGCTGACCTCCACAGTGTCGGTAGAGCTGCACCGCGGGCAGGCGACCGTCTCGGCCCCGCGCAGGGAGGGCGCTGACGCCCCCGGAGGCGGCGGCGCAATGCCGTAGGCCAGGAGCCGCTCGCGGCCGCGCTGGCTGATCCAGTCGGTGGACCAGGGGGGCGACAGGACGGTCTCCACCGGCACGGCGGCGTAGCCGGCGCGGTCCAGCGCGACCCGCACGGAGGCTTCGATGGCGAGCGTTGCAGGACAGCCGGTATAGGTCGGAGTGATCACGACGGCGGGTGGCGACGCGCGGACCTCCCGCACGATGCCGAGGTCGGTCACCGAGACCGCAGGGATCTCGGGATCGGGAACCTCGTCCAGCATCGCCAGGATGGCGCGCCGTCCGGCCTCGTCCAAGGCGGGCGTCGACATGGCCTACCAGGTGGCGTCAGGATAGGTGCGCTGCAGGTACTGCATCTGCGCCAGCAGGTGGCCGAGGTGTTCGGAATGGTGGCCGACGCGACCCCCGACCACGGCGCGGGGATAGACGGGAGGGGGCAGGCCCGCTTGCTTGAGGACTTCTTCAAGCCGGGCGTCGAAGCCGAGCCGCAGCGCCGCGCGATCGACCGCGACGCCCGCCTGCACCAGCCGCGTCTCCAGCTCGTCCATCTGGAACAGCTCGTCGACGAAGCGCCAGCACCAGTCCAGGCCGTCGATCATCCGGGTCCGACTCTCGTCGGTTCCGTCGCCGAGCCGCACGACCCAGTCGGCCGCGATGTCGGCGTGGTAGGTGACCTCCTTGACCGCCTTGGCGGCGATGGCCGCCAGGCGCGGCTCGCACGAGCGCGTGAGCCCTTCGAAGAGAGGAAGTTGGGCGGTCGAGAACAGCAACTGTCGCGCCATGGTGCGGGCGAAGTCGCCGTTGGGCTGTTCGACCAGCAGGCAGTTCCTGAACTGCAGGACGTCGCGGTGGAAGGCGAGACGGTCGGCGTCGCGACCCTTGCCCTCCGCCTCGCCCGCCACGCCGAGGAAGAAGGTCGCCTGGCCGATCAGGTCGAGGCCGAGGTTGGCGAGGGACAGGTCGGTTTCCAGCGCAGGCGCGCGACCGCACCACTCGCTGAGCCTCTGGCCGAGCACCAGGCTGTCATCGCCAAGGCGCAGGGCGTATTCGAACAGCGCTTGGGTATGCAGCGCCTCATGGGGCGCATCGAAGGCGCCGGCATGGGACCCATGCTCCT
This sequence comes from uncultured Caulobacteraceae bacterium, assembly GCA_964249365.1. Classification (GTDB taxonomy): domain Bacteria; phylum Pseudomonadota; class Alphaproteobacteria; order Caulobacterales; family Caulobacteraceae; genus CAHJWH01. The sequence continues at coordinate 12,439 of CAXUCS010000005.1, forward strand.
CCGCGCGAGCCACATCCTCGGGCTGGATGGTCGGAAGCGACGGCATCAGATGTGCTTCACGACATCGGGGATGTCGTAGAAGGTCGGGTGGCGATAGACCTTGTTCTCGGCGGGCTCAAACATGGGTCCGGCTTGGCCGGGATCAGAGGCGACGATGTCGCTCGACTTGACGACCCAGAGGCTGACGCCCTCCAGGCGACGGGTGTAGACATCACGGGCATGGCGCACGGCCAGTTCGCCGTCCGGCGCGTGGACGGAGCCCACATGCTTGTGGGACAGCCCGCCCCTGGTTCGGACAAACACCTCCCAGAGCGGCCAATCGCGGCTCATTCAGAACACCTCGAAGATGGGAGCGGATATCAGGCGGCGGCGCGCAGGGCGGACCGCTTGGTCTCGTGCGCCACGGCGGCGTCGCGCACCCAGGCGCCCTCCTCCCAAGCTTCGCGACGCGCGGCCATCCGCTCCTTGGCCACCGGGCCCTCGCCGCGCACCACAGCGTAGAACTCCTCCCAGTCGATCACTCCGAAATCGTAGTGGCCGCGATCCGCGCTCCATCTCAGATCGGCATCTGGAACGGTGAGCCCGAGGTACTCGGCCTGCGGAACCGTCACGTCGACGAACTTCTGGCGCAGGTCGTCATTGCTGTCGCGCTTGATCTTCCAGCGGAAGCTCTGGGCGGAGTTGGGAGAGTTCTCGTCCGGCGGGCCGAACATCATGATCGAAGGCCACCACCAGCGGTTCAGCGCGTCCTGCGCCATTTCCTTCTGCTCAGGCGTGCCGTTCGCCATGGCCATCATGATCTCGTAGCCCTGGCGTTGGTGAAAGCTCTCCTCCTTGCAGACCCGCACCATGGCGCGCGCATACGGGCCGTAGCTCGTGCGCTGCAGCGGCACCTGGTTCATGATCGCAGCACCGTCCACCAGCCAGCCGATGGCGCCGATGTCGGCCCAGGTCAGGGTCGGATAGTTGAAGATGGTGGAATACTTGGCCTTCCCGGAGAGCAGAGCCTCGGTCATCTCCTCGCGAGATGCTCCAAGCGTCTCCGCAGCGCAATAAAGATAGAGGCCATGGCCGCCTTCATCCTGAACCTTGGCCAGCAGAACGGCCTTGCGCCGCAGGGTCGGAGCGCGCGTGAGCCAGTTGCCCTCCGGAAGCATCCCCACGATCTCACTATGGGCATGCTGGGAAATCTGGCGGATCAGGGTCCGCCGATAGGCTTCCGGCATCCAGTCCTTCGGCTCGATGAACTCGTCGGCCGCCACGCGCGCCTCGAACCCCGCCACCAGGTCCGGATCCTCTCTGTGCATGGAGACCGCCGCGTTCGCACCGGGCTTGCCGAGTTCGGTCGTGTACATGCCGCTCTCCTTCGCTGTACGTCCCATATAGGAAAAACCGACCGGCCGGTCAATGAATTTCCGGCCTGCTCCTGAACTGCCCCCACCGCCAAGGCCGACGATCCATGGTCAACAGCGCTCTATGACCATGGCGATGCCCTGGCCGACGCCGATGCACATCGTGCAGAGCGCGTAGCGGCCCTGTCGACGTTGAAGTTCCTCGGTGGCCGTGAGCGCGAGCCGCGCGCCGCTCATCCCGAGCGGATGGCCGAGCGCGATGGCGCCTCCATTGGGGTTTACGTGCGGGGCGTCGTCGGGCAGGCCGAGCCGGCGCAGCACCGCCAGGCCCTGGCTGGCGAAGGCCTCGTTGAGCTCCACCACGTCCATATCGGCGATCTTGAGACCCAGTCGGGTAAGGAGCTTCTCACTCGCTGGCGCCGGACCGATGCCCATGATGCGGGGTGGGACGCCGACAACCGCAGCGCCGAGCACGCGGGCCCGTGGCGTCAGCCCGTGGCGTCTGGCGGCCGCCTCGCTGGCGAGGATCAGGGCCGCGGCCCCGTCGTTCACGCCCGAGGCGTTGCCGGCGGTGACGGTGCCGTCGTGTTTGACGATCGGTCGGAGCTTCGCGAGGGCGTCCAGGCTTGTCTCGCGAGGGTGCTCGTCGCGCGACACCATGAGGTGGTCGCCCTTCTTCTGGGGCACGGGAACAGCGACGATCTCCGCGTCGAAGCGGCCGCAGGCCTGGGCGGCGGCGGCGCGGCGCTGGCTCTCGGCGGCGAAGCGGTCCTGGTCGGCGCGGGTTATCTGGAAGTCGCCGGCCACGTTCTCGGCCGTCTCCGGCATGGAGTCGATGCCGAACTCGTGCTTCAGCGCCTTGTTGACGAAGCGCCAGCCGATGGTGGTGTCGAAGACGGTGTTCTCGCGGGTGAAGGCGGACTCCGGCTTGGGCATCACGAACGGCGCCCGCGTCATGCTCTCCACGCCTCCGGCGACCATCAGTTCGGCCTCGCCGGCCTTGATCGCCCGAGCGGCGATCCCCACCGCGTCCAGGCCCGAGCCGCAGAGCCGGTTCACCGTCGTACCGGGGGCGGTCTCGCCCATCCCGGCCAGGAGCGCGGCCATGCGCGCCACGTCGCGGTTGTCTTCGCCGGCCTGATTGGCGCAACCCAGGATCACGTCGTCCACGGCGCTCCAATCTACCTCGGCGTTGCGCGCCTTGAGTTCACGCAGCGGGATGGCGGCAAGGTCGTCGGGACGGACGGAAGACAAGGATCCGCCGTAGCGGCCGATGGGGGTGCGGACGGCGTCGCAGATATAGGCTTCAGCCAAGATCTTACTCCTCAACAGCTCAGGACGGGGCCGTCTATCGCACGGGCGAGCCCTTGAAAGGTCGCCGCCGACCGGCCTCCGCAGGTGGTGACGTTAGAGGGGTAGGCGCGGCTGCGACCCGCCGTCGCCTCTCCCGTGCTCTCTCCATCGAGAATCTCGCCCTCCTGGGCCGGGGACAGGAGGAGGATGGGGCTTGGGCGGCTACATCTGCTGCGTTGCGACACTGCAAGCATAGGCGAACGCCGCGTCTGCGCGAAGACCATGCCGTCGTGGGCTGTTGATCGGTTCAGGGTAGCCAGGGCTCCCACATAGCGCTAAAGCGTCAAGCTGCAAATAATAGTCCGACCGGGCGGTCTTATGCACTAGCCCGGCGTCCCAGGGAGTGCGCGTGGCCTATCAGACCATCCTGTTCGACCTGTCCGGGGGCGTGGCGCGGCTGACCCTGAACCGGCCCGATCGCCTCAACAGCTTCACTGTCGCCATGCACGAGGAGGTCGCCGACGCCCTGACGCAGGTGGAGCGCGACGACGGCGTCCGAGCCATGTTGCTGACGGGCGCGGGGCGCGGCTTCTGCGCGGGTCAGGACCTCGCGGACCGGGCGGTGGCTCCGGGCGCCGAGCCGGTCGACCTCGGGCGCTCGGTTGAACGCCACTATGCGCCGTTGATCCGCCGACTGAGCGGGCTCGACAAGCCCGTGGTCTGCGCGGTGAACGGCGTAGCGGCCGGCGCAGGCGCCAACATCGCGCTGGCCTGCGACATCGTCATCGCCGCGCGGTCGGTGAAGTTCATCCAGTCCTTCGCCAATATCGGCCTGATCCCGGACTCTGGGGGGACGTGGGTGCTTCCGCGCCTAGTGGGGCTCGCCCGCGCGCTCGGGCTCGCCTTGACCGGAGACCCGCTGCCGGCGGAGACGGCCGAGGCCTGGGGGCTGATATGGAAGTGCGTGGACGATGACGCCCTGGAGCAGGAGGCGTCGACGCTCGCCGCGCGCTTCGCCAGCGGTCCGACGCGCGGGCTGGCGGCGACCAAACATGCTCTCCGGGCCTCTTGGCTTCAGTCGCTCTCCGACGAACTCGACATCGAGCGCGACCTGATGCGCGAGCTCGGCCGCAGCACGGATTATCAGGAAGGCGTCGCCGCCTTCGTCGCCAAGCGCCGTCCGAACTTCACCGGCCGCTGATCTTGAAGAGACGCTGACGCCATGACGACCATGCTGAAGAACTACTCCGCCGATGCCTGGGTCGCGGCGAGCGGCGGCGCCCAGCCGGTGCGTTCGGCGGTGACGGGGGCGGTGGTGGCCGAAACCGGCAGCCGCGGCCTCGACTTCAAGGCCATGCTCGACCATGCCCGACAGGTCGGCGGTCCGGCCCTGCGGGCGATGAGCTTCCATGCCCGGGCCCGGATGATCAAGGCCATGGCCGAGGCGATCATCGCGCGCAAGGAGGAGCTCTACGCGCTGAGCTGGTCGACCGGCGCCACGCGCACGGACGGGTGGATCGACATCGAGGGCGGCGCAGGCACGCTTTTCACCATGGCGTCCAAGGGAAGGCGGGAGCTGCCGGACGACGTGATCCTGACCGATGGCGAGCCGGAGCCGATCGGCAAGAGCGGGGCCTTTGTCGGCCAGCACGTCTACACCTCCCTTCAGGGCGTGGCGGTGCACATCAACGCCTTCAACTTTCCCGTCTGGGGCATGTTGGAAAAGCTCGGTCCGACGCTGCTGGCCGGCGTCCCGGCCGTCGTCAAGCCGGCGTCCTCCACCGGCTATGTGACGGAAGCGGCCTTCCGCATCCTGATCGAAGCCGGTGTGCTGCCTGCGGGCGCGCTGCAGCTCATCGTCGGCCAGGTCGGCGATCTCCTCGACCATCTGACCTGCCAGGACGTGGTTTCGTTCACCGGCTCGGCCGAGACGGCCATGAAGCTACAGGCCCACCCGGCGATCGGCCGCGAGGGGGTGCGCTTCATCGCCGAGCGGGACTCGCTGAACGCCACCATCCTGGCCCCGGACTCAGGCCCCGGCACGCCTGAGTTCGACCTCTTCGTCAAGGAGGTCGTCAGCGAGATGACGACCAAGGCCGGCCAGAAATGCACCGCCATCCGGCGCGCTTTCGTGCCTCGATCGCATCTCCAGGCTGCTGAGGACGCCATCAAGGCTCGGCTGTCAAAGGTGGTGGTCGGCGATCCTCAGCTGGAGGGCGTCACCATGGGCGCGCTGGCCAGCCAAGGTCAGCTGGAGGACGTCCGCCAGAAGGCGCGCGAACTGGCGATGGAGGCCGAGCTGGTGTTCGGCGACATCGACCGCGTCGACGCCCGGACGCTCGACGGCGGCGAGGGGGCCTTTATCTCGCCCCTGCTGTTCCGCGCGGACCGGCCGTGGACCTCGCAGCGTGTCCACGATGTGGAGGCCTTCGGACCGGTGGCCACCCTCATGCCCTACGCCGACCTGGACGACGCCATGGCGCTGGCCAACCGCGGCAAGGGCTCGCTGGTCGTCTCGGCCTTCACTTACGATCCAGCGACGGCGCGGCGGCTGGTCCTTGGGATTGGCGCCTTCCACGGCCGCATCGTGCTGATCGATCGCGATTGCGCGCGGGAGTCCACCGGTCACGGCTCGCCGTTGCCCATGCTGGTCCACGGCGGCCCCGGTCGCGCCGGTGGTGGCGAGGAGATGGGCGGCGTGCGGGGCGTCAAACACTACATGCAGCGGAGCGCGTTGCAGGGCAGTCCGCGCACCCTGTCGGCCATCATCGGCCGCTGGCTGCCGGGCGCGCCGCAGCCCACCGGCGACCTCCATCCCTTCAGGATGCGTTTTAGCGAGCTGGAGATCGGCTACACGCTCAGGACCGCTTCGCGCACCATCACTCTGGAGGACATCGAGCATTTCGCCGAGTTCACCGGCGATGGCTTCTATGCTCACATGGACGAGGCGGCGGCGGCGGCCAACCCCTTCTTCCCCGGGCGGGTCGCGCACGGCTATCTGATCCTATCCTTCGCCGCGGGTCTGTTCGTCGATCCGGCGCCGGGCCCCGTTCTGGCCAACACCGGCTTGGACAACCTCCGCTTCCTGAAGCCCCTCTCTCCGGGCGAGACCATCCGAGTCACCCTGACGGTGAAGGCGAAGACGGTGCGAAGCGCCGGGTACGGCGAGGTGCGCTGGGCCGTTGCGGTCGCAAACGCCGCCGAGGAGACGGTCGCCACCTACGACCTGCTCACCATGAACGCGATCTAGGACGGGCGAGAAACGATCATGGTGGTCGATTATGGCCCGACAACCTCCGCGGAGCTGAAGCGCCTACAGCTGGAGCGGCTACGCGCCTCTTTATCGCACGCCTATGCGCACTCGGCTCACTACCGCCGCGTCTTCGACGTCCATGGCGCGCACCCGGACGAGCTGGGGGCGCTCGCGGACCTTGCCCGCTTTCCCTTCACCAGCAAGGCCGACCTGCGCGAGACCTATCCCTTTGGCATGTTCGCCGTTCCGATGGACCAGGTCTCACGCCTGCACGCCTCCTCCGGCACCACCGGCAAGCCGACCGTCGTCGGCTACACGCGCGAGGATGTCGCCACCTGGGCCGGCCTGGTCGCGCGCTCGCTCCATGCCGCGGGCGCGCGTCCGGGAATGAAGGTGCACGTGGCCTATGGTTACGGCCTGTTCACCGGGGGGCTTGGGGCGCACTACGGGGCGGAAGCCCTGGGCTGCACGGTCATCCCGATGTCCGGCGGGCAGACCGAGAAGCAGGTGCAGCTGATCGGCGACCTTGCGCCCGAGGTGATCATGGCGACCCCGAGCTACATGCTCGCGATCCTGGACGAGTTCCGACGGCAGGGGATCGATCCCCGGCGTTCATCCCTGAAGTACGGCGTCTTCGGCGCCGAGCCCTGGACCGAGTCCATGCGCCGCGAGATCGAAGCGGCCTTCGGTATTCAAGCGACCGACATCTACGGGCTATCCGAAGTCATGGGACCTGGCGTGGCGCAGGAGTTTGTCGGCCAGGGCGGCGGTCCTACGATCTGGGAGGACCACTTCTATCCGGAGATCGTCGATCCCGAGACTGGCGAGGTCCTCCCGGACGGGTCGCCTGGGGAGCTCGTCCTTACCTCCCTGACTAAGCAGGCGTTGCCGATCGTCCGCTATCGAACACGCGACCTGACGCACCTGATGCCGGGCGATGCAACGCCCATGCGACGCATGGCCAAGATCACCGGCCGCTCGGACGACATGCTGATCATCCGCGGCGTCAACGTCTTTCCCACACAGGTCGAGGAACAGGTGCTGAAGTGTCCGGGCCTGGCCCCGCACTTTCTCATCGAGATCAGCCGGGCTGACCGGATGGATGAGGTGGTGCTGCATGTGGAGGCGAGGCCGGAGCTGGACTTGAAGCTCGGAGGCGAGCAGGGCCGGCTTCTCTGTGGCTACGTCAAGGATGTGATCGGCATTTCCGCCCGGGCGCAGGTCGTCGCCTCGGGAACGCTCCACCGTTCCGCCGGCAAGACCATGCGCGTGCGAGATACCCGTCCCCGGTGAAGCGGCGTGACTGAAGGCGCACCCCGTCAGGGCGACCGGCGCCCCGAATTGGAAAGACAAGACAGATGGACGATACTGCACCGAGGCTCCAGGGCGACGGCGGCATGACATCGGCCGACGAGATGCGCGCTCACGGCGGCCAACTCCTGGGCGCCACGATCGGCATCGGTTGCGGCATCGGTTTCTACACCCCGGTGTCGAGCCTCTTTCTGCGCGCGCTTGAGGGGCAGTTCCACTGGACGAAGGCGGAGTCCGCCTTCTCCTTCGCCGCCCTACCGGCGTCCGCAATCGTGTTGCCGGCCGTCGGCTGGCTCGTGGACCGGATCGGGGTGCAAAGGGTCGCCCTCGTCTCCAGTCTGCTCTACGCTTTGAGCCTGTTCGGCTTGTCGCTCCTGAGCGGCGCCTTGAGCCAGTTCTATCTTACGGTGCTGGCTGTGGTCGCACTGGGAGCGGGTACGGGGCCTGTCGCCTATACGCGGGTGATCGCCGCCTACTTCCACAGGTCACGAGGCTTTGCCCTGGCCGTGTCTCTGCTTGGCATGGCCGTCATGGGCGCAGCGCTTCCGCCCATCATCCTGCACACCATCTCCACCTCGGGCTGGAGGACCGCCTACCGCATTCTAGCGCTTGTGGCCTTGCTTGGCGGCGCTCTGGCGGCGGTCCTGTTAGGGCGTGGGGCGCCGCGTCGGAGCGGAACCGGCTCGCTCCAGACGGAAGGAAAGACGCTCCCGGAGGCGCTCCGCACCTCGACCTTCTGGGTGCTCGCGGCAGCGTTGCTGTTCATCACCAGCGCCTCGCTGGGCTTCACTTCCCAACTCCAGTCGATCGGCGTTGAGAAGGGGCTCGCTCCGTCCCGGTCCGCCTGGCTCATATCGGCCCTGTCGCTTTCGGTCGTCATCAGCCGCTTGGCGATCGGGCGTGCGCTCGACGTCATGGACCCCAAGCTTGCGAGCGCAGGTACGCTGGCGCTGGCCGCGCTTGGCGCCGTGCTGGTCTTGGCCGCTCCAACCGGCGGAGCGGCGTGGATCGCTCTGGGCGTGGTCCTGTTCGGCTTCAGCATCGGCGCCGAACTGGATTTGATGTCGTTCTTCTGCGCGCGCTATTTCGGACTGCGAGCTTTCAGTTCGGTCTATGGCGCGCTCGCCGTTTTCTTCTATGTCGGGATCGCGGCGGGCGGCATAGGCTATGGAGCCATTCATGATCACACGGGCGCCTACGCCGGTGCGCTGGCGATCTCTGCAGGTTTTCTGGCGCTTTCCGCCGTGCTGTTGCTGGTGTTGCCGCGCAGGGGGATCAGCTACTAAAAGTTAGCGTTCAAACCAAGGTGCGGCCGGGCGGCGGCGCCCGGCCGCTTCTCCCAGGCCTCAGCCCTTGAAGGCGCTCGGGGGCGCGGGGCTGCGCGAGAAGCCGGTCCCCTCCACGCCCGCGTTGAGCGACTTCACCGCATCCTCACAGAACCTACGGAACGCCAGCGTATCGAGCCCCAGGGCGAAGACGGTCACCCCCGCTTCAAGGGCCTTGCGGCAGTTCTCCGGAGAGGGGTCGTTGATCGGGCCGCCGACGACCGCCACGCCGTGACGCTTGGCGGTTGCGAGCACCTTGCGGTAGGCATCCTGGACGAGCGGGCTGTCCATCATTTTGGAAGCTTCGCCCATGGCGTAGGCGAGGTCGCCGGCGGCGAAGACGATCATGTTCACCTCGGGCAGCGCGCAGATCTCCTCGATGTTGTCCAGCGCCTCCACCCGCTCGATCATCGGCACGAGCTGCACTTCGGCGTTATTCCACTCGGCATATTCGTCAAAATGCCGCCAGTTGTACTTCGCGGCACGGATCGACGGGCAGATGCCGCGCTTTCCCTTCATCGGGAAGTAGGCTGCGTCCGCAGCCCGCTTTACGTCCTCGGCCGTCCTGACCAGTGGAAGGAAGATGCCTTCGGCGCCGGCTTCAAGTGCGCGGTGGATATCGCTCTCGTCATCATGCTTGGAAACGCGGACATAACTCACCATACCGACGCTGTCCGCAGCCCGCACCAGGTCTTCCATCTGACGGGCGCTGTTGGCGGAATGTTCGCTATCGAGCATGACGAAGTCGAAGCCGCACAGCCCGATGATCTCGATCAGCGCAGGATGCCCGGTGAAGACCTGCATGCCGAGCGGCACTTGTTTGTTTTCAACCATGGACATAAGTCGCGAACGCTTGTACACTGGCTCGATCCTCTATGACTTCGTATGACGCCGCGCTTTAGAGCTGCGCGCTTCGGGAAAGTGTCTTGTTCTTTGCGCAGCTCAGAACCGTCCCGGGCGACCTTCGTGTCCGCCGCCAACCGGCCATCGACGATGACGTGGAGTCGAACATCTGTGCTCAGGAGCCCGCATCGGCTGGGAGGCGTGTGGATTGCCAGCGGACCTGCCTGAAGCGATCCCCGCGCCTCAGCCAGATGCAGGTGAAGCGATTGGTGGACCGCCGCTTCTCCCCGGAAATCTCCACGTCCATCTCGACCGCGCCCGTCACGAAGGCGGCGTCCGGAAACGCGCGGATGTCCACGTCCTTGAAGTCCAGCCTAAAGCATCGCAACCGGCCGGTCCGTTGTGCGTCCAGGAACGAGGTCTTGCTATCCACCTGAGCCGAGGCGTGCACCCACTCCAGCTCCGGGTCGAGAAGATCATCAAGGCTTTGGATGTCACCGCCCAGCATCGCATCCCGCCGAGCCGCTTCGAGCTTCCCGATCTCCCCGATCAATGAGTCCTGCACAGCGGCTCCTTGGCGGTCCGAGGGATCATGAGGGCGGCCGGTTCAGCAACGACAGCATGATGGCGTGCAGCTGCGGGTCGCCGTGCCGTGCTTCATCCGTCCGGGACAATGAGGTAAGTTCGGCCACCGCCTGGGATTGGAAGGCCCGCGCCAGGAAGATCGCGGCCGCCTTGTCGCCGGACACGATCGCGTCGACCAGAAGCCCGCGGGCTGGGCGCAGTTGGCTCAGCACGCTGGTCCATCCCTCCATCGTGTCGCCAGTGACAGCGGCCCCGAGCGCCGTCTGGAGATCGGAAAGCGCGCCGCAAAGCGTGTCCAGCAGGGGGTTGTGCGCCGCCTTGGCCACGGTTCGGTGAAAACCGCGCACGGCGGACGCCGCCGCTTCCCGCGTCTGGGCTGAGTCCAGATCCTCCAGCGCGCGCTGAAGGTCGGCCCGGTCCTGCGCCGTTCCCATCTCGCTCGCCCGTCCGGCCGCCTGCTCGAAGAGGGCGCCGAAGATGGACAGCACGTCCGCCGCGCCCACGTCCTGCAGCTGGATCACGGTGCTCAAGGTGCCGGCGATCAGCGACTGGACATCGGCGGTGACGTAGGCGCCGCTTCCGTGGCGCACATGCGCCAGGCCGACGGCCGTAAGACCACGGACGGCCTCCCTCACGGTCCCTCCGCTGACATTGTAGTGGCGCGCCAGCTGCTGCTCAGTGGGGAGCTTGGAGCCCTTGGGCAGACTGCCCGAGATGATCTGCAGCCTGAGGTCGCGGATGATCCGGTCGGCCACCCCGGTTCTGTCGAGGCCGGGTTGCGCCGGAGCCGCCTGAGCGCTCTCCATATTGCCTCCCCTCAAGAGGGCTCACCGTAAGTCACAGGGTGACTAGCTTTTCTGCCGTTTTCCGTCAACAACGGAACACGACAGCGTTCGCCGGACGAGTCTGCGAGTCATCGTAAAACGATAAGAGGTACGGAAATGGTCACCCTTGCCCAAGCCGCCACGGTCATGGAAGCCGCTCTCCGCTACGCGCGAGGCGCCAACCTGCCGCCCATGACGGTGGCTGTGCTGGACGCCGGCGGTCACCTCGTAGCCTTCCAGAGGGAGGACGGATCAAGCCTCTTCCGCGAGCGGATCGCGCGGGCGAAGGCCATGGGTGCGCTTGGAATGGGAATGGGGTCGAGAGCCTTCGTGGACCGCGCGGCCCATCATCCTGCGTTCTTCAATGCTCTGAGCGTCTTGTCCGATGGCGGGATCGCGCCTGTACCGGGCGGGGTATTGGTGCGTTCGGGCCAAGGCGCCCTGATCGGCGCAGTCGGGGTCAGCGGACACCTCCCGGACGAGGACGAGGCTTGTGCCGTCGCCGGCATCAGGGCCGCACAGCTGAACGCCGACACAGGCGCGAGCTGATGGGCGGGAGCTTTGAGGCGTCGGGTCGCTCGGGCTAGGAAGCGCCGGAGACCGCCGCCACGAACGAGAGCCTGAGACCCTGCGACATGTTGGCCAGGATCAGCCTATTCATTGACCGAAGGGTCGGTCAGCCTTGCCGAGCTCGATGATGGCCGCTAATGCTGAGGCACAAGGCCGATCCGAGCTGCTCATGTGGCTACGCGGTTTACAAAAATGGATGTCGCGGCCGTTCGAAGCTGCGACCAGGGAGAGGGACAGACCTGATGAACGTCCGGCTAATGATGTCCTCTTCGATCTTGGCGCTCGTCTTGGCCGGCATGGCTCAAGCTCAGTCGACGCCGACGCCCCCGAGCGGCGGCGGCGCGACCCCGGCCACGCCACCTTCGGCTCCTGCATCCACCACTCTGCAGGAGGTGGTGGTCACGGCTAACAAGACCGGAGCGCAGGCGCTGCAGAGGGCCCCGGAAGCCGTGGCGGTGGTCACCGGGGCGCAGCTCGACGCTCAGGGCCTTAGAAACGTCAAGGACGTCGCGCCCTACGTCCCGAACGTCACCTTCACCCAGAACACGGCCTCCGCTCAGATATACATTCGAGGGATCGGCAGCAACAATACAAACGCCGGCTCTGACCCAGACGTGACAACCCAGATCGACGGAGTCTACATCGCCCGTCCGTCGGGGCAGTTGTCCGACTTCATCGATGTCAAAGACATCGAGGTGCTGCGTGGCCCTCAGGGCACGCTTTACGGCCGTAACGCGGTCGGCGGCGTCGTCAACATCGTATCTCTAGCGCCGGCGCATGACTTCCAGGGCCGGGTCGAGGTCACCGGCGGCAACTACGATCTCGCACAGGTCGCGGGGTACGTTACCGGCCCTCTTATCGACGACGTCTATGGGTCCCTCGCCATCAACTATGTGAACCACGATGGCTACTTCCACAACGTGGCGTCGGGGGGCAAGGATGTCGGCTCCGCCAACCACGGCGGCGTCAAGGGTCAGATCAGGTGGGAGCCCACGGCCAACATAGACGCCACCACCCGTGCCGACGTGGAACTCGGCAATGAACAGATGGAAAGCTACTCCAACACCATTGTCGCTCCTGCAGTCGCGCCGCTCGCGACATCGGTCGCGGGCAGCTACCGGAACGTCGCTCTAAACGATCCTCAACCGTTGAAAACTCAGTTCGGCGGCATCTCGGAGGAGATCAATTGGCGTTTCGCGCCGGACCTAAATCTGAAATCAATTACGGCATTTAGGGACAGCATTTACAAGTTCCAGAATGACAACGACGCGACGGAGTTGGAACTCCAGGACCTTCATATTCGGGAGGCGGACAGGCAGTATTCTCAAGAGATCAATCTGCAATACGTGTCACCCCGATTGACTGGGGTGGCCGGGCTGTACTATTTCCACGACGAAGATCACGAGTCCGTCGGCGTGGACGTGCCCTCAAGCGTGATCACGCCGCCAGCCCGCGCTCTGTTCAACGGCGCCGAGCCGCAGATCGACACGAACTCCGGAGCCATCTTCGCTCAGGCGACCTATAACGTCACCTCACAACTTTCCCTCGTCGCGGGCGCCCGTTACACGGGAGAGACGAAGTCGTTCCACACCGTCTTCAACCGATTCTCGCTCAATCCAGCGACCGAGGGGGCGCCTTTTCCGGGGTCTCCTGCATCGTTCGCGCTCAGCAACGACTACTATGCATTCACGCCGAAAGGCGGCGTCAACTTCCAGCTAACGCGTGACGCGCTGCTCTACTTCTCAGTTACCAAAGGCTTCAAGAGTGGCGGCTTTAACTATGCCGCGTCATCGCCGGTTGGGGCGGAGTTCGCGCCGGAGAAGATCACCAGCTACGAGGCGGGAGCCAAGACCGAGTTCCTGGAACATCGTCTGCGGGCAAACCTGACGGTTTTCCACTACGACTACTCCGACCTGCAGGTGCAGCAGTTGCTCGCCGCCGGCGTGGCGACGATCGGCAATGCGGCGACGGCGAAGGTGGATGGCGTGGAGTTCGAGCTCACGGCCAAGCCGACCCGCGCCTTGCAGCTCACCGCCAACATCTCAGGCCTGGACGCACACTACGAACAGTATGCCGACGCCAGCGTTCCCTCCGCGCTTACGAGTTTTGTGTCCGCCAAGGTCTGCACGACTGGGCCGACGGGGCTCAGCTGCGTCGAGAACGCGTCCGGCAACAAGCTAAACTCCGCGCCAGCTTACTCCGGCCTGGTGGCGGCTGATTATACGTGGAATGTAGAAGACTTCGGTGTGACTGCGCACCTGGATTATACTTATCGTGGTCGCGCCTATTTCGACCCGTCCAATGTCATGGTCATGAGCCAAGGCGCCTACGGTCTTGTTAACGCCCACCTTGGCATCACGAGTCCGGACCGCAAATGGGGCCTTGAACTGTACGGCAAGAACCTTGGCGACAAGGGCTACTATATCGTGACCTCCGCCTCGAGCATCACTCCCGACGGCCTCGCCGGTGATCCTCGGACGTACGGGGTGCGTGTCAGCCGTTCGTTCTGAGACCTTGCGGTTCTTCCATCCAGCTTGCCCAATAGGAGGCTGGCGCTGGGAGACCAATACGCCAAACCCATAATCATTCGGCACAGCGCTCTGAAGACTGGCATGCGATGTGGTTGTAGGACCCTGCCCATACCCCCCCCCCCCCCCAGTTTGTGAGTAGCGCAGGCCAGCAGCCGCGCCAA
>CAXUCS010000006.1:0-25577 GCA_964249365.1 uncultured Caulobacteraceae bacterium
CACTTCTCAGTGGAAACTTGCCGCCTCCCGGGTCAGCTCTCAGCGGAAATCAACATACGCCCTTCGCGTTGACCGCGATGGTTGCGGATACCAGACCTGCTACAGCACGACAGGGCCGCTCGGCTTCAACGGTGGGCTGACGACGGAGCACACGCCGTTCACCCTGGAGCACGGCGAAGTCCTGCCGATGTCGCTCTTGTCGAACTTCCCGACTCCCGCGTTCCAGTCGGCCAGCGCACCAAACCCCAACTTCTACGAAGGCAAGGGGCGTCTGGTGGGCGAAGACTTCGGCGCGGGGGCGGCGAAGGGCGCGGGGTGGAGCCCGACTTTTGCCGGGTCGGCCGCAGAAGATCCTACAGTCGTCGCGCACAATACCGTGACCGACCCCGCAGGGAACCCTACTGCCTCTACCATCTCGTTCCCCAGCTTGCCGAGCGGTGGTTACAGCTTCATCGCCTGCCAGACGGATATTGGCTTAGGCTCTAACACGACCGAAGCCGGATATCACAACCTAAGCTTTTGGGCGCGCGGCCATGCCGGCGGTGAAGTGCTGCTAGCTCAAGTCACAAACAGCGGGTATGCCAACGACGGTGCGGTTACCTCCATAACACTGACGACGTCTTGGCAGCGCTTCACCGTCGAAGGATCGATAACGGCGGCGAGTGCCAACCCGCAGGAATGGATCATCGGCACGGCTACGGCTGGAACGCCGATGACCGTCGATTTCGCTTTCCCCAACGCGCAATAGCAATGTGTTGGGTCAGGAGTCATTTTTTCCGGTTAGGGCCATCCACGTGTGAGGCCTAGCTTTGTGTAATCGCGCGTGGCTTACGTAGAGCAGCTAACAGCCACCGCCGAACAGGTAGGTCATAGAACGCGTCAAATAAAAGAGCGAGCGCAAAGAGCCCCACTTCGACCAAGAGAGCTGAAGGCGTGCTTACGTGATAGCCGCTTTTTGCCGCGACAAAGGCAAGCAAGCCCACCACTGGCACGTGAATGAGATATACAGCGTACGAAGCGTCCCCGAGCAACTGGCCGACTTTCGGTGTCCGCGATCGAGCTTCGGCCCCCCAGTAGATGAGGGCCGGAAACAGGAAGGCGACGTAGATCGCCTCAAATACTCCCGTCAAGCTAGACCCGTAGGGTACGGGCAAGAGCAGGGCAACCGCGAGGATCGACAATATCAACCACGTTGGTACAGGCAGCTTCGGCTTTCGGACGGCGTGCAGCCGCGCGAGCAAAACGCCATAGAAGAAAGAGAACACCGTTCTTGCAAACGACATTGGCAGCGTACTGAGCCAGTCCCCTCGCATCAGCGAGTGGTTATAGTGTTGGCAAGCAATCAACAGAACGGCGCTTATTGCAATCAGTGCGATCAGGGTTCGCTTATGGAACCATCGGAAGCCGACGGCGTACAAGACATTCGCTATGTAAAACTCGCACATCAGGGACCATGCTGGCGTATCAAGCGGAAAGAGCACATGAGGCCGGGGCGTGTGAACTGCCGGTATCAAAAATGCGTTTAGTACAAAGGATATAACGGAGTAGTGTTTACCGTGGAGAATTTGAAAGGTTGCGAGCCCAAGTAACAGGCCAAGGACATACATCGGATATAAACGGATAACTCGACGCAGCAGAAACTCACGTATCCCGAAACCCGCCTCGAAACGCCTATCGTTCGCGTGTGCGATTACAAATCCGCTGAGCATGAAGAACATGTCGACGGCGAGGTATCCAAGCGGCGCGCTGGTAGCCCAGTGAAACCCGGACATGTGAAACCAGACAACGACTAGCGCCGCCACGCCCCTCATGCCGTCCAGTGTGGTAAAGCGGCCATGGGGCCGTTCGACCCGTGTGGTAACCGCCTTCTCCGGCGCAATCCCGTGCATTCGGTCCCCCTTTTACTGGCAGACCACCATAACGGTCGCCGCCCGGCAAGGCCTCTCAACCGGCAGACGATCAAGCGTCGTGAGCCGACGCTCCGCTCGCCTGAGCCTCCAATCCCCCAAGGCCCCCATGAAGCACCTCCTCCTCGCCGCCATCGCGGCCGTCCCCGCCGTCTCTGGCGCGCCTTACGCGCCCGTGGACACGCTCACGCCGCTCGCCTTCCCAAACAGCGGAAAGAGCTGCGTCGCCAAGCCGGCCGACAACCTGAACAACTGCCTAAGCTCGCTCGGCGAGGGCGACACCTTGGTGCTCCAGGGGGCGTTCACGTCCGCGCTGAAGGTCTACGGCACGGGCAACGGAGGCAAGCTCGGCCACGACATCAACGTGGATGCGACGGGGGCGACCCTCTCGGGCGCGACCCTCACCGGCGGCCTGAAGTCTGGAGCGCCGTTGGCGATCAACTGGAAGGGGGGGGTGTTCTCCACCGGAACCCTCGCCATCACGGGCCAAAGCGCCTCAGCCGCCATGCCGACCCAGATCCACGGTGTCCGCTGCGACTTCCAAGGCGGCGACGCCTCGACCTGCATCAGCCTGCAGAAGACGGCCTTCGTGCAGGTCTACGACGTCGACATCCACGGCCAGGGTGGCGACGGCATCGACTGCGGCTCCTGCACGAACGTGGAGGTCTGGCACAGTCGCGAGATCGCGTCCGCGGCCGGCAAGAGCCACCCTGACTTCTTCCAGGCCTGGGAGATCGCAGGCCTGGACCACGTCCACGACATCAACGTCCATGACGTTTCCATCATCGGGCTCACCCAAGGCGTGGACGACTTCGACGGGATGCAGGATCCGAAGTACAACGTCTCCATCCATCGCGTCGCCTACGCGGGACCGGCGCAATGGGCGGCGGGGTCCTGGGGCGGCTGCACCAACTGCGCCCTGACCGACAACGAGGCGTTCGCCGACAGCTTTCCGGAGCCTTGGGAGTATGGCGGCCCTTGGCAGTCCGGGTTCTACATGAGCGGCGCCAATGTGACGAACTCGGGGAACGTCTCAGGGGCCGCGCAGGCCATCAACAGCAGCAATACTCATGTTCCAGTCCCCGCGAGCTCCACTGATGCGACGAGGGAACCTACGACGCCGGTTGCTGCGACCCCGGCTCCTACGACTACGGGGCGCTGACAGGCTCCAGCGCCGCTGCTTCGGACAGAACTGGCCTGGGATCGCTTCCGGGCCGTTTTCTCAAGGGTTCGTGATCGGGGGGGAGCGAGGGTGCGCTCTGAGCCAGCGTCCCAGGGCGCGCCAGGCTCCTGCCTTTCCCTCGGGTGTGAGCTGCTCCCACTGCGCATAGCCCGACGTGATGGCGGCAAGATCAGCTGCGTCTTGGACTGGATCATCCGACCGGCACATGTGAACCCCTTAGTTCGAATGGCAGGCCGTCATGGCCGCGACGGCGCTCAGCATAAAAAGCCATTGTGGCGCAAGACGCATAGCTGATCTCCGGCCCCTTTGCCGCTCCGGTGTCCTCGCTTCGGAGCATCTGACCCGCGAGCGCTGCACGCCATTGCGGAGTCGCTTGCCGAGAGACGGAAGGCTAAGCGCCCGCCCCAGCCCATCTTCCACCCCAAACCCTGACCAGGAGGCCGTGCATGTCATTTCTCAAGGCGCTGGCGCTCCTCGGCAGCGTCGCCCTCTGCGCTTGTCCCGCGCTCGCTCAAACATCGTCCAGAACTGTCGCCACCGTTCAGACGCCGGCGAGAGAGACGGTCGCCGGCACGCCCGCCCTGCAAATCTTCAGCGCGACCTCAAGTCAGTCCGACCTCTGCGTCGGCGAGGTCTCGGGTGCCTACGGCGGCGCCATGCTGGCGATCACGCTCGACTGGACGCATCGCGATCCTCTGTGCGCGCTCCTGCGCCAATCCAAGTGGGCGGCGGAGATCGGTGAGGCGGACCTCGCCCGCGAGATCATGTGCCAAAGCCCGGACTGGCGCGCGGCCGCTGCCCGCGTCGGCCGGCCCTGTCTGCGCAAGGCGCGCTGACATGCAGCATGCCGTTGGCTTCCCCGTAGTTCTTGTCACGCGGCTGCAGCGCAAGTTCAAGCTCCGCGTCGCCGAGTGGATGACGGCCATCATGCTAGTCAGCTGGGGCGTAGCCCTGGCCGCCCGCCCTGTCATGCTGCAGGAACCGTTCTACGTGGGCTTCCGCTGGGCGTCCCAAACGGACTGGACGGTGGCGGCGATGCTGATCGGCTTCGGCCGGCTGTCAGCGCTGATGATCAACGGTTCCTGGCGCTTCAGCTCGCATCTGCGCGCGCTCCTGACGGTCGCCAGCGTGTTCATCTGGTTTGGGCTGATTGAGGGCGTGCTGAAGTTCGGCAAGCCCACCCTGGCGATTGCGCTCTGCCCCTGGCTGGCGTTGGCCGATCTCTACGCGGTCTGGCGCGCGTCCCGCGACGCCCAGGCGGCGGACGACGACGCGCGATACTTCCGTCGGCCGCGCTGATCAGGAGGGTCGGGCATGTCCCTCCCCATCATCCCCGGGCTGCCCGGGACGCCGGCCGAGTGGGGTTCGGCGCTGGGCGCCTTCGGCCTCAGCCTGGTCGGCTATCTTCTGCGCGCCAAGCCCAAGCCGTCGACCGAGGACGCAAAGACGCTGGCCGCTGCGGTCACCGCGCCGCTCGGTGAGGCGAACCAGGTTCGTCAGGTGGTCGAAGAGCTGCACCGGCTCAACGACTATGCCTACCAGCTCGTCGCCCTCGCCGACGACGTGAAGGAAGCCCTTCGCGACCTGAAGGACGGCCAGCGCGAGCTCCGCGACGCCATCAACCGGCGCTCGCCGGCCTGACCCCGCCGGCTTCGGCCGGCTCTCTCTCCAAGGATCTCCGACATGACCGACACGCCCCCGCCGGGCGCGGCCGATGCTGCGCACTTGCACGGCGACGCATCCGCGCTCGCCAAGCTCGACATCCGCGAGCTCGATACGCCGAGGCCGCTAAGCCCGGCTGAGGCGCAAGCCGCCTTCGCCGTCGACGCGCCCGCACGGTCGCCCGCCAAACCTGCAGTCCAGTCCTCCACTATCATGGCCGCGATCACCGCGGCCGCGCCTGCTGTGGTTCTGCTGGCCGACGACATCGGACGGGTGGTGCACGGCCCTGCGCTCAACATGAACGAACAGCTTCTCGCGGCCGGCGCCATCGTCACCGTGGCGGGTGCAGCAACCGCCATCTGGGGACGCTGGCGGGCTTCCGCCCCAATCGCCGGGTGGCTGAAGGTGCGGTCGTGAGTATGGCGCCGGCCGACATTACCGCCGCGCGTCTGCGGCTGTTTGCGCCGCACTGCGACTACCTGAACGTCGCGCCCGCGCTCGACGCCGCCGCCAAGGCGCACGGAATCACCACTCCGCGCCAGGTGCGTCATTGGATGGCGAACCTGCACAACGAGAGCGGCGGGTTCACGGTCGCCGAGGAGAACCTGCACTACAACGCGGCCGAGCTGGTAAAGCAGTGGCCGTCGCACTTCACGCCTGCCCAGGGCCGCCAGTGCGCTGGCGACGTCAAGGCCATCGCCTGCCGCGCGTACGGCGGCCGGATGGGGAACATGGCGCCGCTGGACGGCTGGACGTTCCGGGGCCGGGGCTGGTTGCAGATTACCGGGCGCGAAGCCTACGCCGACGCCGGCCGACGCCTCGGCAAGCCGTACGAGGGGAGTCCGGACCTCGTGGCCTATCCGGAGCATGCTGCGCTGACTGCGGCCGACTTCTGGGCCGTCCACGGCTGCAACGCCATCCTGGTGGCGCATGCCGACGACACCGCCGCCGCTGCCGCCACTCGCGAGATCATTGAGGAGCGGACCGTCCGCCGGATCGTCAACGGCGGCGAGATTGGGATCGACAACGTTCTCGTGCAACTGAAGCGAGCCGCGGCGATCTGGCGGGATGAGGGCGCGGTGCCGGTCAAGGTGGGCGTGAAGACCACCTGAGGGAGGCTAGCTGGAGCGAACGCACAGCAAGCCGCTGGCGTCGTTCAAAGTCTGGCGACTCTGTAACGCGCCCGCTGCGGCAGGGTTAGCCGCGACGACACGAGGAGCCGCCGGATCACTCCGCGCGGCTCCTTTTGTGCTTATCCCGCGGCTTCCAGGGCGGAGAGGGCTGTCATGAGAGTTCGGAGGTCGCGAACACGGATGCCGACCCTGTCATTCTGGGGATCGTCAGGACGCACACGGTCGCGCGCCTGAGCAGCGATAGCTTCAGCCGCCTTCAGCGCCTCCCGCACGCGGTCGGGCGGAGGCTGTGGTGGGGCGGAGAGCTGCGGGTCGCCGAAGCGGAGTTGCTTGATGTTGCCTTCCAAGTAGTCGGCGATCCTAGCGCGGCCCGATGGGTCTCCTGGCTCGCGAAGCCACCTAAGGACATTCTCCAAGCGGTCGGCGACCTTCGGTCCATCAAAGGCTCCCCTCGCAGCGCCATCCGCGTCCTTGGGCGGGGTGGGAGAGGAGAAGGCGGCGAGCGCTTTCCGAAGCGTCCGAAGCTCGCCCAACTCAACGATGATATCGTTATCATCAGCCGCACCCGCATAGCCGGGATTGGCCTTCGCCAACGCGGATTCATACCTGTCAGCATAATCGACAAGAACTTGCGCCGCCTCCCGCAGCTCCCGCCCTACGACCATTTCGGTAACGCCGACAGGATGGTTGGACGGGGACGGAGCGCCCTCAACGATCATGGTCAGCGCGTCGGTAAGCGCCTCCTCAAGGCTTTCGGCTTCGCACTCAAAGTCCACCTCTGTGGTGCATCCGTCCATGACGGCCCGGTAGCGATTCAGCGCCTCGGCGTCGCCCTCCTCCTCGCGGGGCGGGGCGGAGAGCAAAGCGCGTAAGGCGTCCGCGGAACGTCGATAGTAATCGCGCAATTCGAGCTCGCCTTCGTGCCCGAGGCGCTCCCACAGGTCTAGCTTATCATCCAGCAAAGCCTTTTGATCTGGCGTCACGGTTCGGCCCTTGATAGTTCTTCGGCTTCGGCCCACGCCTTCTCCCACTGCGCTTTCGTGGGCGCAGGAACGCAGCCAATATCCTGCTGCGCCTTTAGGTAGACGAGATCGTAGAGTGTATCCTTGTAAGGCTGCGCGTCTTCCCGCAGCTCCTGCCCCGGCTGGGGCGTGGAAGAGGCGAGGGCGGCCAGAATAGCGTCGATATCCTCCCAAGAGAGCGAGCCAAGCTCTCCATGAAGTCGCTCCTTTGCGTCGTCTTCTCTTTCCCCCTCCCACGCACGAACATCCGACAGGGTCGGGTTTAGATAACCGTCATGGACGCTTCCGCCCGTAATGGCGTCGGTGAATACTTGACGTGCTCTCTTCAGCTTCGCGACGGCCGCCCTCAGCCCTTCCGGCTGCGCCTCGGCGGGGATGCCGAACTTGGGGTCTACAGTGCTCATCGCCCGTCTCCCTTCAAACCGCGAGCGATCTCGCGAATGTTGCCAAGGCGCACCTCGACGATCTCAAGCTCCGATACGTCAGCGTCCACCGTGTGCATGGTGGTGAGCACCGAGCCGCCGACGTTGGCGGCCATCGCTGCATTGTCCCGGCGCACGATGAACCGAATCATGATGCTTGCTCCGCAACGGCGCGGAGGAGAGCGAGGACAAGCGCCAGGGCGGGGGCGCGGTGATCCGCGCGCGCCAGCATGCGGCCCGCAGCCGGATCAACGCTCCACAGCGATGCGCCGTGGCCGAGCCGAGCAGGAAGGGCTTTGATCTCGTAAAGCGCTCCCGGAAGCACCGCCTCCACGAGCGCCAAGGCGGCGTCGAGGCTGGCGGTGACAGGGAGTGGAGCGCGCCATGTACCCCGCAATGCCCAGCCATCTTGGGCCGGCTCCCACGCACCAGCATCTGGCCTGTAGTCCAGGGCGTAGCCAAGATCGCGGTCCAGCTCGCGATCCGGACCCTCCGCCCGCTCCACGCGCGCGATCAGGTCGGTGAGGGAGGGGGTCATGCGGCCTCTCCCGGGCGTCGCGACAGCCACACCGTCTTGTCCGACGCCACAATGCACGCGGACCATTGGTGCAGCCCTTCAATGAGCTGCTTGGCAAGCTCCTCGGCCTTGGCGAGGATGACGCCCTCCTCGGCGGGGAAGCGTGGATAGTTGATGAGGCCGACGCGAACGCCCGTCTCGGCTCCTCCCGTGTAGAAGAAGTCGGTTGGCTCTACCGTGACGCAGAGGCCCTGCATCACGAAGTGCCGGCAAAGGTGGCGGGCGGTCGCGAGGTCTCCGGCGACGTAGATGATAGCCGTGTAGGTTGGAGTTTCAACGCGGGTCACTCCGCCTCTCCCGCGCACCACAGGCCGCACTCGGCGTCGTGCTCGTCGTCGAACAGGTCAGGTGTAGAAGCGTGCGCCTGGGCGCGGCGGATCAGATCGGCTACGCTCTCACGCTTGCTGAACGTGCCGCCCTGCCGACGCTCGGCCCCATCCCACCAAGTTGCGACGGAGGGCATTTGGCGTACCCGCTCCTCGCGGGTGGCGACGCCCATTGCAAAGCACAGATCGCAATTGCCCCATAGGTCCGGCAGTCCAAGGTCAAAGCATTGCGGCTGCACGCTCGTCTCGTAGCGTCGACCTTCGCCCCACCAGAAAGCGCGAACGTCGCGCTTCCACACTCGGGCGCTGGCTAGCGGATAGTCGACCTCGCGGCCGTCTTCCTCGGCCCTAAGAACACCATCCGCGAGGCGGTCCAACTCATCGTAACGAAGCCCAATGACCTCTAGGTAGTCGCCCGGCGAACCGTAGCCGAGCGCGCCCATCAAGGCCTGGAGCGGGCGTACCTTCAGGTACTCAGTGCACCAGCGCTCACGTCCGTTCGGGAGGCGCTGCTTATGGTCAATCAGCGCATCGAAAGGCTCTCCAGAGCGGCTGGCTGAGTTGTAGCCGACCTCCTCCGTCGTGCCCTTGGAGCTGCCGTCGTGCCGCCACTCGACCCACCGGACCCACACGCCCCACCGGCTTCCGCACTCGTAGACGAAGCGCAGCGTCTCCTCGCGCTCCTTACCGGTGTTGGCGAAGGCGACGACCACATCATTGGGGAGTTTGCCCCCGTGCGCTTGGAGGATGCGCCAGAGCATGTAGGCGGAGGTCCGGCCGCCGCTGAAGCTGATCAGCGCTGGGCCGGTGACGAGGAATGGGTCCGCCCCGCTCACGACAGTTCTCCGGGGGATGAGGGGTGGAGCGGTTTGACACTGGCCGCTAAGCTATTAAAACCGCACGGGATGCCGTGGGCCGGTTTGACCGCGTAAGCCGTTGAAAAGTCGTGGTAATGACGGTCCCTCCCGGGTCGCCACGCAGTCGCCCCGACGGGTCTCCTACGGGTCCACGGCCGAAATCAGCAGGGCTTTCCCGTAACTTCCACCCTCTCGTAACCGCCCCCAACAGACCCCCTTGCTCTGAACGCCGGGGCTGATGGGCGGTGCGTTGCTCCCGCGCCCCGGAGACGCAAGATCCCGACAGTCTGGGCCGCCTGGAGAGGTACCCCCTCGAGCTCTGAGTCCGTTTGGAAACTCAGGGGTGGGTCGTTCAACGCAGGAGATCGGCGCCCATGGCGACGAGGATCATGGCCTAGGAGACGTCGATACGCTCCTCGTAGTCGTGCACGAGGCGCCGCCAGCGGGTCATCCAGCCGAAGCTGCGCTCGACGACCCAGCGGCGCGGCAGCACTTCAAAGCCCTTCTGGTCCGACCGCCGGACGATTTCGCTTTTCCAAACGGCGTCCGAGCAACGCCGCAGTGGCTCAAGAGTCGCCCCTGATCCCCGGCCGATCAACTCTCCACAACTTGTTGAGAACGGCGGCGGAGCACCCCGCGGCCATGCGCTACGCTACGCCACGGCTCCGAGTATCACCGCTCAAACGGCAGGGACAAAGGAGGCTCTGTTAGATGAAGTTCAGGGTTCCTCCTCAATGCGACTTAACTGCCACCAGCAAAGAGGAAATCAGGATGAACCAGATCAATGCGGGGAAGGCGAGCATCAATGTTAGCCGTATCCATCCGGGCCAAAGTCCGACCGCCGGCTCTAATGGTTCGCTCAAGAACGCTAGCTCCAGCATATTCTGCTGAAGCAGTGCAGGAGAGGGACGAGGCGCGTCCTGATCGTTAATACGTTCTTGGATTTCACCGAGCGAGGGCAAAACCTTCGCTGTGGCCTTAGATGAGTTGGCCATGATGATGCCTACGCTGTCGGAGCACACGCCTTCGACTCAAGCTTCGACCATATCGATTAAAGTCTCCTAAACGGCCCGAACATGACCTTCAGCCGCTTGCTAGGCGCGCCGACGATGCTAGTCTGCTGGGCGACGTTGGAGCGAAGTGAGCCTTCCCGCCCGATCCAAGAGTGTCCGTGATCGTTCCGGCGTTCAATGCCGAGCAGACAATCGTTGAGACCATCACCAGTATATGTGGTCAAACACTGGGCAACATAGAGATAATTGTTGTAGACGATGGCTCTAACGACAGTATGGCCACCGTCGTTGAGGAGTTAGGCCGTAAAGATCGTCGCATCCTCCTTCTGCATCAGGAGAATGCAGGAGTGGCGGCAGCTAGGAACCGCGGAGCGGCAGCGGCGCGGGCGGACCGATTGGCGTTTATTGACGCGGACGACCTCTGGCATCCCGACAAGCTGGCCCTGCAGGACCAAATGATGGAAGAACGAGGCGCGCAGATCGGCTTGGTTTATACTTGGCATTGCGTTATAGATGAACAGAACATCATGAGACGTTGGAGCACTCGCAAGGCTGCGGAGGGTTGGGTCTTGCCTAGACTGCTCCGGGAGAGCATCGTCGGTAACGGAAGCTCCGCCTTTATTCGCAGGTCGGTGTTCAAGCGGCGGGAGGTTATGACTCCTCGCTGAGAAGCATGGGTGCGCAGGGCTGCGAAGATCTCAAGCTGTATCTACAAATTGCGGAACGGTCACAATTTGCCGCTTGTCGATCGTACCTGACGGGAAATCGTCGAACGACGGGTTCGATGTCACGTAACCATGCCCAGATGACCAAGTCTTTAAGGTTGGTGCTAGCACCCTATCGACAAAGTCACCCAGCCTATTCTCATGCGATCGAACATCACGAGAAGGTTTTCTTGGCCTGGATGGTAGAAAATGCCCTCATTAACAACGACGTCGAAGGGGCCAAATACATGTTGGCGGAACTGAAAGCCAAAGATGCCGGCCTCGCCGCAAGTACGCTTCTCAAGGCGCGCTTCGACCGGGCCCTCTATCCATTAAGGGTGCTGCTGAGAAGCGACTTACATGCCACGGCACTGTTCGGCATTGACGGAAGCAAGTTCCCGTCGTGAAGCGGTGAGGCTGAGGTGCTGGACGTCGCGCCGCAAGACCGAGCCCCCAAACTAATCGCTGTCGTCATCAGACGCTTACTTGATTACTGCCTTTCAGGTCTCTTCTCGATGGTCCGCTAAACTCAAGAACATACGCTGTAAGCTATGGTCTCAGGCAGCGTTTCGCATCAGTTGCTGTTCGATCCAGGTGTAGGTCGGCTCCAAGCCCTGACGAAGCGACCACGAGGGCTTCCATCCCAACGTGGTACGAAGAAGGCGATTATCGGAGTTGCGGCCACGGACACCTTGAGGACCCGGTATGTCGTTCTTCTCCACCTTCTTGCCCGCGATGTCGGCGACCATGTCCACGAGCTGGTCCATGGTGACCATCTCCTCGGAACCTATGTTGACGGGCCCTTCAAAATCGGAGCGCATCAGCCGGATGACGCCCTCGATACACTCGTCAACATAGAGGAAGGACCGAGTTTGCAGGCCATCGCCCCAAATCTCGATGGCACCCCCGTTGGAGGCGTTCGCGACCTTCCGACAAATGGCGGCGGGCGCCTTCTCCTTGCCCCCGGCCCAGGTACCGAGCGGTCCGAAGATATTGTGGAAACGGGCAATGCGCGGCTTGATACCGTATTTGCGACCATACGCAAGGTAGAGTCGCTCACTGAACAGCTTCTCCCACCCATACTCGCTGTCAGGCGCTGCCGGATAAGCTGACGACTCGGCACAGTTCGGGTTGTCGGGATCTTCCTGATTATACGCAGGATACATGCAGGCGAAAGATGAATAGAATATCTTCTGTATGCCTCTACGATGCGCAGCATCCAAGACGTTCAGGTTGATGGACGCGGAGTTGTGCATCACGTCGGCGTCGTGGTCGCCCGTGAAGATGTACCCGGCGCCACCCATGTCGGCAGCCAGTTGGTAAACCTCGTCAAAGCGTCGATCGAGTACGCTGCGGCAGAAGGACTGATCTCGAAGATCGCCGATAGCGAGATCGTCGGCTTCGGTCTCTTCGTACTCATGGAACTTGATGTCAACGCACCGAACCCAGAAACCATCTTTCTTGAGGCGCTTGATGAGGTGACGGGGACCTCGCGTGCGACCGAGGCCTGCAGTTCACGCCGGGTCCGCAAGGCTCCGTGCCAGACCACGTTGCGCGAGACCTGGGCCTCAAGGCGGGACGCCACCGGCGCCGTCTCCACCTGCAGCGACACGAGGAGTGGCTTCTCGTCCGTTCGGCGGTAGAGCTCGATGGAGTACAGCTCGGTCCGGAGTGAACGCACGAGGACCAGCCCCGCCATCTCCCGCAGGGTGTCTGTGACCGCTTGACCGCCGAAGGGCGTGGACCAGTCCATGGCCGTGCGCCTCGGATCATCGCCGAGTTCGAAGGCGTGGGACTGAAGGAACCACCCTCCGGGCCCAAGCGCATCGCGTATCTTCTCTAGCACCGGCCGCAGCGACGCGCGATCCGGCAAATAGTAGAGCACCTCGGCGCATGTGATCAGGTCATATGTGCCGGCAATAGGCTCATTGAAGAAGTCTTTCAGAAGGTAGTCGACGTTGCTGAAGTCGCGGCACCGGTCCGCCGCGCGCGCCAGGGCGATGGAGGACACGTCGAGCGCGTGAACCTTTGTGCAGCGCCGTGCTAGGTGGACGGTGAAGCAGCCCTCCGCTGCGGCGAGTTCTAGCGCCGTCCCTACGCCGTCGGGCGCCATGGCGGCCATGCGCTTGTATCTGAGCTGTTCGTAGTCTGAGCCGTAACCTCAGGGGTCGGGACGATCCTCGAAGAAGGCGTTCCAGGCGGCGCGCTGCTGGGCATGGGATCCGTCCGGTTCCGGCGCGCCGGCTGAGCGCGTCCGCACCAGGTCGCTCGCGCTTCGGCCGACGGCTGCACGGACGTCCGCGACGATGAGCCCGGCTTCGCCGGCCAGGGCGGGAGACGTTGGCGGCGGACGGCCGGGGCCCGACGGCGCATCTTGCGGCCGACGCCGGACGGTGCGCGAGAGGACCCGACGCGCGGCCCAGATCAAGGCCTTTCGCGCCAGGGCTGCGATCCTCCAGGGGTGATCGGACGCGATCTGCCGCAGCAGTCCCGCGAGCCACCCGGCCACTTGGACGCGTACGGCGCCCCCGCTGACGCGCCCTCCCCAGACGGGTATGGCGATCATGAAGCGCCACCGGGGTCGCAGCAGGGGCGCCCGCAGCAGCACCTCGTCGGCGCCCTGCGCCGTTCTCACCCCCAGGAGCAGCAAGTCGGGACGCCAGCGCAGCCCGACCGTGCGATGCAAGGTGGCGCGACCGCCGAAGCGGCCGAGCCGGATCGCCTCGCGTTCGAACGCCTTCAGGAGCGCATAGCGCATCTGTGGGTCGTCCAAGCCCTCAAGAAAGGCGAGGAAGACGGGTCCGACCTTTGTCCAAGCCTCGGCGATCTCCCAGGAGCCTATGCTCGCCCCCACCGCCCAGCCGTCCACCATCGCGCCGCCGGCTTCGGCCATCGACCATGGAAGGGTGAATTTGGGCGGGAGGCAGGCGATGGCGGCGCCGACACCAGCGCCTGCGCCAAGCGCCAGACAGGCGTTCCATAGTCCGGCGAGGGCTAGGCGTTCGTCCAAGTCGATGCGCGGGGTGGCCAGCCCGCCGTCCACGAGGCGCGGATCCGGGGCTTGGCCGCGACGCAGCACGACCTCGTAGTCACGGCTCATCGCCGCGGCGTCGCGCGTCAGTGAGCCGGGCGTGCTGCGGTAATAGGAGAGCCTCTGGCGCACCAGGGTGAACGCCGCGCCGGACCGTGCGACTCGCAGCCAGAGGTCCCAGTCCTCATGCGTCCGCAGCGACGGGTCGAAGCCGCCCACGGCTTCGAAGACGTCCCGACGCAGGATGGCGGCGTGGATGGCGAGCGGCGTCCACCGGCAGGCCGCGGAGACGGCGTCGCGGTCTAGGGGGGAGCGCGCATGACCCCGACGGTGCGACCCGTCCCGTCCAGACGCACTGCATCGCAGCAGACCACCGCCGCGTCCGGGCGGACCTGCTCGCGGCGAACCAGGCGCTGGAGGTGGGTAGGCCGCACGGTGTCGTCGGCGTCGAGGAACAGCAGCCAGCGTCCGCACGCCGCGGCGTCGCCGAGGTTGCGCGCCGCGGACGCGCCGCGGTTCTGCTGGCGCAGCAGCCGCACGCGCCCATCCCCCGCCGAGACTCGTTGAACACGCTCGGCCGTGAGGTCGCAGGAGCCGTCGTCGACCACGACCATTTCCCAATTCTGCAAGGTCTGCGCCGCAATCGACCTTAGAGTGCGCTCGATCGTCTGCTCGGCGTTGAAGGCCGGGGTGATGACGCTGACCAGAGGCGAGCCCTCCACCCAGCCTTCCCCTGTGACGTGCGCGTCTTCCACGTGCATCCTCTGCAGTCGAACGCCCAAGCGCCCTTCGCGCCTGCAGCATAGCATGCCGTCGAGCGTCATCGGAAGCAAAGCGTCCTCCTCCGGAAGGCGAAGTGGGTTGACCCCACCGGCAAACCCTTCTCATGGGTTACCGCCGGTGGGGACGGGACGTATGGCGACAGGGCTCACGAGCGCCTCGACGGCGGCGCAGACCGTCTCACCCCAAGCCTACGACCGCTTCGCCGTGCTGGACGGTCTTCGGGGTCTGGGCGCCCTGATCGTAGTCGTCGGTCACGGCTGGGGGGACATGCGATCCGGCTACCCGGCCGTCGACTTCTTTTTCCTCCATAGCGGGTTCGTGCTGGCCTACACTAATGCTCGCCGGCAACACCTCCCGAGGTTTGGCGTCGAGTTCGTCGTCCGCAGGATCATCCGCATCTATCCTCTATACCTGATCGGCCTGCTGCTGGGCCTTGTGGAAGCTCTGCATCTGATGGCGGAGCAAGACCCGTTGTGGAGCCCTCATCGCTTGATCTTCGCCTTAGTCACGGGCTTGTTCCTGGTGCCTGACTTCAAGGGCGGCGTGAACGGCGCATTCCCGATCAATCAGCCGGGATGGTCGTTGTTCTTCGAGTTGGGGATCAACGTCGTCTTCGCCTTCACTCGATTCCGGTTGCGTCCCGCCGTGCTGATCTGTGCTGCGTCCCTGCCGTTTCTGATATTTAGCTACACCCTCTGGATTGATGGAGGGGGATCGGCGCCCGGAGACTTCCTGGGGGGCTTCCCGAGGATCGGCTATTCTTTCTGCGCCGGAGTGATCATCTTCCACGCTCTGGAGGCGGGCCGCATTCCCAAGCTCAATGCGCCTTGGTGGCTGTGCTGGCTGGCGCTCCCTCTGCTGTACGCTCCAGCCGGAGACCGCCAGGGTCTCTACATCCCTTTTCTCACCATCTTGATCCAGCCCTGTCTCGCCGTGATCTTCACGACCAGCCGCATCTCGGGGCGCGCCCGGGGATTGGCGCTCTGGCTCGGGCTGGTGTCCTACGCCCTCTACTGCGTGCATCTGCCGATGCAGGCGCTCTGCGGATGGTCGATGACCTCCTTGCACCTGATGTCGGACGCCGACTCGGACACCTACGCTTGGCTCGTATCCGCGCCCTTGTCCCTGCTTCTTGCGCATGTCCTGACGCTCTACGTCGACGTGCCGATCCGGACCGCCCTTAACGCCGCCTGGGTTCGCGCGTCGGCGAGCCTGTTCCCTGCCGTCTCCCCGCTGCAGACGCCCGTCCGGACGGGCCCACCGTGAGCGGCCGCCTGGGGGCGGCGCACTGCTGATCAGGTACGCGAGTAGACGTCCTCCAGCCGCACGACGTCGTCTTCGCCGAGGTAGCCGCCCGACGCCACCTCGATCAGGTTCAGCGGCGTCTTGCCCGGATTGTGCAGCCGGTGGATCGAGCCCTGGGGCACAAAGACGCTTTCGTTTTCCCGCAGCAGCCTGACCTCCCCGTCGATCGTCGTCTCCGCCGCACCGTTGACGACGACCCAGTGCTCCGCGCGGTGATAGTGACGCTGCAGCGAGATCTTGTGGCCAGGGTTGATCGTCATGCGTTTGACGTTGAAGCGCTCGCCGTGGTGTACGGTCTCATAGTAGCCCCACGGTCGATGCACCCGCACGGTCTGGGTGGCGGCGGTGTGGTTTGCGGCCTGGAGGCGAGCGACCGCTGTCTTAACGCCCTGGTCGGCAGCCTTCGGGGTCACCAGCACCGCGTCTGGCGTGGCCACGACGATCAGGTCATCCACACCAAGCACGGCGACGGCCGGCCCTTCGCTCCGAACGTAGCACCGACGAGAGCCTTCCGTCACCGCTGCGCCAATCAGAACGTTGCCGTCGCCGTCGTGGTCTCCGACTGCCCACAGGGCGCTCCAGGACCCAACGTCGGTCCAGCCCATGTCCACCTCCACCACCGTGGCGAGGGAGGTTCGTTCCATTACCGCATTGTCGATGGAGATGTTGGGGCAAGACTCCAGTGCGGCCGGATCCAGCCGCACGAAATCGAGGTCGTGGCTTCCTAGCTCCAGGCTCGCACGCGCGGCCGCCAGCACCTCCGGTTCGAGCTGCTCAAGCTGGTCGAGGTAGGTGCGTGCCGACATCAGGAAAATGCCGCTGTTCCAGAGACAGCCCTGTGCGACCAGCGCCCCGGCGCGGGCGCTGTTCGGCTTCTCCACAAAGCTCGCCACCCGCCGCACGCCGTCCGTGACGGTCTCGCCGGGCCTGATGTAGCCATAGGCCGTCTGGGCGTCCGCCGGTGTGATGCCGAAGAGGGTGATGAAACCCTCGCGCGCCGCGGTCGAGCCGGCCCGCACCGCCACCAGGAAGGCCTCTACGTCCTTGACCAGATGGTCAGCGGGCATGACCAGCATCAGGGCTTCAGGATTGCCAAGGTGCAGGCGGAGGGCGGCCACGGCGACCGCCACCGCAGTGTTGCGGGCGATCGGTTCCAGGATGATGGCCGAAGGCTTGGCAGGGGCGGTCTGCAGCTGCTCACCGATGATGAACCGGTGCTCGACGTTGGCCACAACCGTGATCGGGTGGAACAGGTCAGCGGCTCCCACGCGAAGCGCGGTCTGCTGGAAGAGGGTGCGCTCATCCGTCAAGGCCAGGAACTGTTTGGGATAGCTTTCCCGGGATAGCGGCCATAGGCGGGAGCCTGATCCACCCGACAGGATGACCGGATTGATTTTCACGCTATATCCTTCTCGACGCCAGGGCCGGCCCCATGAGGCTCATGGCCGGTCCGGCGACGCCTTTGTCATATCCGTCGGCTTCAACGCGCCCGTCGCGCGCATCGCAGAGCTCAGAGTGTCGCACGACGACGTCGTGCGATCCAGCCGGCCCGCGGCCCGTACGACGCCGGGTCGGGTTAGACCAGGAGCCTGAAGGCCTGGAGTTCCTCCAGGCTCCTCGCGCTTCGATCGGTTGGCGCTCTCGCGGCCGTTACCCAGGAGATGAGTTCTTCCATGCCGCTCTCAAGTTCGCGCGAAGGCCTGAAGCCGAGATCATGGTCGATCTTCGCGACATCTGCGTAACAATGTCGGGTATCGCCAACGCGAAACCTGTTCAGCGTCTCGGGTGGGAGGGTCTTTCCCAAGAGGCGGCCCAACGAAGTCGCCATGTCCTTAACGGTCACCGCGCGGCCGCTCCCGACGTTATAGGCGCCCCACAAGGGCCGCTCACTCTCCAGTGCCGCCATGAAGGTCGCAGTGACATCCTTCACGTGGACGAAGTCGCGTCGCTGCGCCCCATCCTCGAACAACAACGGCGCTTGGTCGTTCAACAGGCGCGATATGAAGATGGCGGCGACCCCTGTATAAGGATTGCTGAGCGCCTGACGGGAACCGTAGGTGTTGAAGAGCCGTAGGGCAATGGTCGGCACGCTTAAAGCACGCCCGACGCAGAGAAACATCTCCTCCTGATCGCGCTTGTTAATCGCGTAGATCGATGCGGGCTGCAACAGCTTGGTTTCGGAGGTCGCTATTGGCGCCAGTGCGACGCCGTCTTGCTGGACCTCCCAAGATCGAGCCGCGAGCTGGTCATGGTCACGTAGCCTTCCTGCGACGCGCTCGCCGGTGATCGGGTTGTAGTAAGCGCCCTCGCCGTATACAGACATGGAAGAGGCGACAACGATGCGTTCGACATTATGTCGTGTCTTCGAGAGCACCTCCAGCATGATCGCCGCGGAAAGCACATTGTTGCGGGTATAATCCACCACGCGGACCATGGATTGTCCTACACCGACGGACGCTGCGAGGTGGACTAGATGAGTGACGCCCGATAAGGCGCTCTCGAAAAGTTCGGCGTCCGATACATCGCCCTTGACGCGATGGATTCGACGATCAAGGTAAATCGGCCATCCCTCGTCATCGGCTTCAGCATCCGCATGGACTTGGGGGGAGAGGTTGTCCAGGACCCTGACCTCGTAGCCGTGCGCAAGGAGATCATCGACGAGGTGGGAGCCGATAAATCCTGCGCCTCCGGTGACGAGCGCGAGCTTCCTCATTCAGCCTCCAACCCGGCAGGTTCGCCAAGGTCGGATGGCCGAGGTCGCCGCCCGGCCCGTATCGACATCGCACGTCGTTGCTGGACCCGCCCCAGAGGAGGTCGGATGGAGAGGTCGATCTGTAGCGCCCAAGGGTCATCCAACGCCGTGGCCTCCGAGAGTTCGCCATGACTTTGTCACACCTCCTGGTTGTAATTACCTACGTCAGAATGGCGAGCTAAGCGCGCCTTCACCTCGTCGCGGAACAGCGCGCGCATGTCGTCGGCGGAGCGGGTGCTTTCGACCACCACCACCAGTTCCGGCTTGTTGGAGGAGGCGCGCACCAGCACCCAGCCGCCGTCCTCCAGCGCCACGCGCACGCCGTTGACGGTGATCACCTTGGTGATGGCGCGGTCCAGCACCTTGCCGCCCGCATTGGCGAGCGCCTGGTATTCCGCCACGACCTTCTCCACCACGGCGTACTTTCTGTCGTCGGCGCAGTGGGGGCTCATCGTGAGCGAAGTATAGGCTACCGGCAGTTCGGACTTAAGCTGGCTCAGGCTCCTCCCAGGGTTGCGCTCCATCATGTTGAGCACGGCGGAGGCGGCCACCAACGCGTCGTCGTAGCCGCGCCCGAGCGGGGCATTGAAGAAGAAGTGTCCGCTCTTCTCGAAGCCGGCCAGCGCCCCGATCTCGGCGGTCTTTCTTTTGATATAGCTGTGGCCGGTCTTCCAGTAGAGGGTGGAGGAGCCGTTGGCCTTCAGCACCGCGTCGGTGGCGTAGAGCCCCGTGGACTTCACGTCGACGACGAATTTGGCGTCCCGGTGCGTCTTGGAAAGGTCGCGCGCCAGCATCAGCCCGATCTTGTCGGCGAATATCTCCTCGCCGGTTTCGTCCACCACGCCGCAACGGTCGCCGTCGCCGTCGAAGCCGAGCGCGAGGTCCGCGCCCTCACGCTTCACCGCCTCGCTCATGGCGTGCAGCATCTCGTGGTCTTCGGGGTTGGGGTTGTAACGGGGAAAGGTGAAGTCGAGTTCGGTGTCCATCGGGATCACCTCGGCGCCCATGCGGGTCAGCGCTTCAGGTGCGAAGGCGCCGGCCGTGCCGTTGCCGCAGGCGGCCAAAACCCTAAGCGGTCGCGTCAGCCGGCAGCGCGCCGCCACGTCGGCGATGTAGCGCTCCATGACGCCGTCCACGTGAGTAAGCCGACCGCCGTCGCGCTCGCGCCCCTTGCCGCCGAGCACGATCGTTCGGAGCCGCCCCATCTCCTCCGGCCCGAAGGTCAGAGGCGGGCCGACGCCCATCTTCACTCCGGTCCAGCCGTTCTCGTTGTGGCTGGCGGTGACCATGGCGACGCACGGCGCGTCCAAATCGAACTGGGCGAAATAGGCCATGGGCGAGAGCGCGAGCCCGATGTCCAGCACCTCGCACCCGGCCGCTACCAGCCCGAGCGTGAGCGCCTGTTTCACGTTGATGGAATAGGAGCGAAAATCGTGGCCGACCACCACGCGAGGTTTCACACCCACTTCGTGGATATAGGTCCCCAGCCCCAGCCCTAGCGCCTGGACCCCGAGATAGTTGATCTCCGACCCGAGCCTCCAGCGCGCGTCGTACTCGCGAAAACCCTGCGGTTGCACGAGCGCCGTTGTCTCGTAGGCCAGGGTGTTAGGGACGAGGTCGGCTTTGGGGGCGTCTAGCGGCATGGGGGTCCAGGCTGAGATGGGGATCGACTCGCCACGGTTTACGTCCGCGGACCCGTTCAATAGTGCTCGCGTTGTCTGTCGTGCATCGCCATCAGCGCGACATCAAGACTGCGCCTGCGCATACAATGTCTGTGGCTCCTCATAGCGGCAGACGACCGCGGTGGAAAGGCGCGCTGAGGAGGAGGGAGTCGGCGTAAAGGATCAGCGCTCCGGCAGCTCATAAGCGTAAGCGTCTATCCGCCCCGTCTCTCCCGGTTTCAATATGGTACCCGCGTCAGGGCTTCTCACGTCTGAACGGCTCGGTGTCCGCTTGATTACAGGCTAATCGTACCTTTCGTTCACCGCCTGATCATGTTCAACGGTTCGGGAACACCGACCTTGGCGGGACACTGCGGCAACAATGATGTAGGTTGAAACAACCTACTGCTAACAGCAAGTAGCTGTTTATAAAATCCCCGGCTTACACGAAGCCTTCATTATCATAAATGGCGGGTAAAGCTTCTCCTTAAGGCCGACACCCCTGTCGGCTTGGTTCATGTCACGCCATTGACTTTCGGTTCAGCCGCTCGACGCAACGACGACGGAGAGTGAAGCTGCCGCGTCGTCTGCATTACGCGCGCCTGCCCGAAGGTCGAAGCAATATAATGTCTTTCCTGTGGCCTAAACGGAGGAGGGAGCTTGCCAGCGGCATTAAATGTCATAAACTCTTCATCAGCGGCCGCTAGAGCCGCAGGAGGTATCCGTCATGCTGAAGGGCATAGTCGTCGCCGCTCCGCTCGCGCTCATAGCGTGGGCCGGCCTCATGAACGCCGCGATACGGATCGTTCGCCTGCTCTAACAAAGGCCTCATTCGGAACGCTCCTTGCATGGGTGAGGCAAGGTCGAGTTTTGGGGGGCTATCTTGCGCCAAAGGTGGGTAGTTCGAACGTTAACGCGCCCGATTACGGCTGTATGTCCGGTCACCGAGCGCGCCATCGAGACCCATGCCATCATGACGCCGGCCGAGTTTGCGGCCTTGAAGACGGGCGTCGTGGTCTGGTGTCCAATCTGCAAGACGGCGCATGACTTGCAACGAGAGGTGCTCGCGATGAAGGATGCAGCGTCGACCTGAGCACCTGGCTACCCCATCAAGCAATCCGATCCTAGAAGCCTCTGCCGGTGACCTGCTCTCCTCCGGTCCCTCGGTGCCGAGCTCCCGCGCCATCCGAGCGTCCCCGGTGAAGGTGTCGACCACGAGCGCCAGCGCCTCGCGGGTGGCGTCGTCGACGATGCACAGGATGCGGAAGCGCTAACCCCATGAGCGCGTCGGAGATGGGTTCGCAGGTGAAGGATCAGCTTTTCAAGACGCGCTCCAACTCCGCCTTGCTCATGGTCGAGCGGCCCGGGACGCCGCGCTTCCTCGCTTCGGCGTGGAGTTGCGAACGGCTGCGGGCCGGGGCGGACGAGGCGTCCGTCGCCTTAATGGAGGCGCGGTCTCGCCTGTTCCGTGCGGGCGGCGTGCGGTTGGAGACGCCCGCTTCGCTGAGCGCGATGGCGATGGCCTGTCTGGCGTCGGTGACTTGGCCGGCCTTGCCCTCCGGGCCGCTTTCCAGTTCGCCTTGCCTGAACGCGTGCATGACCCGCCCTACCGTCCTCTGCTGGGCAGGGGTCTCCTTGGCCATGGCGAGGCTCCGTCAGGCCGGGTTGCGGGGAAGGCGGTTGTGGATGGCGGTGGCGGCGATCGCCGCCTCGCCCTCCGCCACGCTGATCTGGTTCAGGCCCCGCACCACGTCGCCGGCCGCGTAGAGGCCGTCTACAGACGTCTCCATGTGCTCGCCGGCGACCAGGCGACCGCTGTCGTCCAGTTTGGCGCCGAGTCTTCGAGCGAGATCCACTTGTGGCGTGACGCCGAAGGCGGCGTAGACGAGGTCGAAGTGGTTGGGCCGGCCGCCCTCGGTGCAGACGGCGGTGACCTCGCCCTCGCCGATCGAGACCGACTCCAGGGCGGCGTGAAAGACTCTCACACCGAAGTGGTCGAGCGCCTGGCGATGCGTCGTGCTGAGCTTGGCGTCGGAGGTCAGGACCAGCGACACGTCCTGCGCCCAGGTGCGCAGGAAGAGCGCCTCGCCCGCCGCATGGTCGTCCGCGCCGAGCACCGCCAGCCGCTTGCCGCGGGTCTCGAAGCCGTCGCAGATGGGGCAGACGCGCATCACACCCCTGGCGATGGCCTCCTCCGCGCCGGGGATGGGCGGAACCTTCTCGGCCACGCCCGTGGCCAGGAGGACATGGGCGGCGCGCACCCGCTCGCCGCCGACGTCGGCTTGGAACCCTCCGTCGGCCGCCTCCAGCCGATCGACTGCGGCCGGGCGGAAGTCGATGGGGTAGCGGCCGGCCTGGTCGCGCAGTCGCTCCAGGAGCGTCTCGCCGTGCAGCCCATCGGCGTAGCCGGGCAGGTTGCGGCTGGTCGGTATCCACTTCGCCCGGCTGGCGCCGGTGTCGGCGACCAGCACGCGACGGCGGAAGCGCGCGAGATAGATCGCCGCCGTCAGGCCCGCGGGCCCGGCGCCTACCACCAAGGTGTCGAACGCTTCGCCCATATCCCTGTCAACTCGCCGTGAGCCGGGCGGTTCAGGGGCTGATGGCGGGGCGGGTGAGGTAGTCCGCCGAGCCGATCAGGAACAGGAAGGACAGCCACACAAGCCCGGCCGCCGCCGTCAGCTTGACGAGCGCGCTCGCCCGGTTCAGCCGCATGAAGACGGCGAACATGAGCGAGGCCTGCACCACCGCCAGGAGAAGGTTCACCGGCGTCTTGACGCGCCCGAGCGGGGCGAACGCCACCCCGACGTTGGCCGCCAGGATCGCGAGCAGCCCCAGCCACACCAGCGCCGGCCCGGCGATCACCGAGCGCGACTCCGCCTCGTAGAGCTGGGGGGTGTGCGGCCGCACCATCGTCATTTCCCTACGAGATAAAGCGTGGTGAAGGCCATGATCCAGATCACGTCCACCAGGTGCCAATAGAGGGAGGTGGTCTCCACCGAGTCGGTGTGGGCCTCCAGGGTCCGCCGCCGCGCCATCACCCCCAGCCTGGCGAGGAAGCCTAGGCCGATCAGGAGGTGGCAGCTGTGGATGAAGGTCACGGTCCAGTAGAAGCCGAAGAAGATGCGCTCCGAGGGGTCGGAGCCGTCGAAGCGGACGTCCGGCCACAGGTGCTCACGCAGGTCCTGGGCGTACTCCAGCCCCTTCACGCCCAGGAAGCCGACGCCGAGCGCGAGCGTGATCCAGATGCAGAGTTCCGCAAGCCGTGCGCGCCGCACCTCCACCGCCCGACCCGCGACCGACATGACGAAGCTGGAGGTGAGGAGGAGCGCGGTGTTGATCGTGCCGAACACGATGTCGGTGTGGCGCGCCGCCTCCCGGAAGCCTTGCGGGTGCTGGCTGCGCATGACGTAGAAGGCGAAGAAGGCGCCGCCGAACAGCAGGATCTCGCTGGCCAGGAAGATCCAGAGGGCGAAGACGGTGGCCTCGCGCTGCCGGACGCCGGACTCGAACGGCTCGTGCAGGACGGCCGACGCCTGGCTCATGCCGCTCCGCCTTGCGCGTCCTGACTTCCGGTCGCGCCCTGGCCGCGGTGCAGCGCCAGCCCATGGCCGGGCGCCGACCCCTTGGGGTGGTACTCGTAGGGCGGGTTGTCCACCACCGGGATGCGCGCGAAGTTCTCCTTCGGCGGCGGGGAGGCGGTGGTCCACTCCAGCCCGGTGGCGGCCCAGGGATTGCGGCTGGCGTGCGGCCCAAAGCGCAGCGAATAGGCGAAGTAGAAGAGAGGCAGGAGGTAGGCGACACCCAGGATCACCGCGCCCGAGCTCGACATGACGTGATAGACTTGGAACTCGGACGGGTAATGCGCATAGCGGCGCGGCATGCCCATGTAGCCCATGATGAACTGCGGGAAGAAGGTGAAGTTGAAGCCGAAAAACAAGAGGATGGCGGCGAACCGCGCCCAACCTTCCGGGTACATCCGCCCGGTTATCTTCGGCCACCAGTAGTGCAGCCCGGCGAAGAAGGCCGACACCGACCCGCCGACCATGATGTAGTGGAAGTGCGCCACTACGAAGTAGGTGTCGGTGACGTGCACGTCGATGGGGATGGACGCCAGCATCAGCCCCGTCAGGCCGCCGATGGTGAAGAGCCCTGAGAAGCCGAGTGCATAGATCATCGGCGCGGCGAAGGTGATCTGGCCGCGGTAGAGCGTGGCGGTCCAATTGAAGACCTTGATCGCCGAGGGCACGGCCACCACGAAGCTCATGAAGCTGAACAGGATGGAGGCGAACGGGCTCTGGCCCGAGACGAACATGTGGTGGCCCCAGACGAAGAAGCCCACGCCCGCGATCGCCAGCATGGCGTAGACCATGAAGGCGTAGCCGAACACTTGGCGCCGGGCGCCGACCGCGATCACCTCGCTGACGACCCCCATGGCCGGCAGCACCATGATGTAGACGGCCGGGTGGCTGTAGAACCAGAATAGGTGCTGGAACAGGATGGGGTCGCCGCCGAGCCGGGCGTCGAAGATCGGCATGCCGAAGAAGCGCTCGGCGATGATCAGGATCATGCTGATGGAGAGCACGGGCGTCGCCAGGACCATCACCAGGCTGGTGGCGTACATGGCCCAGACGAACAGCGGCAGGCGGAACCAGGTCAGGCCCGGCGCCCGAAGCAGGTGGATGGTGGCGATGAAGTTCACCCCCGTGAGGATGGAGGAGAAGCCGACCACGAAGATGCCGAGCGCGGCCAGCGTCACCATGGAGTTGGAGTAGACGGTGGAGAAGGGCGTGTAGAAGGTCCAGCCCGTGTCGATCCCGCCCATCAGGAGCGCCAGGACGGTGAAGCCCGCGCCCGCGATAAAGACATACCAGCTGAGCAGGTTCAGCTTGGGGAAGGCGAGGTCGCGCGCCCCGATCATCAGCGGCAGGAGGAAGTTGCCGAGCGTGGTCGGGATCGACGGCACCAGGAAGAACCAGACCATCACCACGCCGTGCATGGTCATCAGCCGGTTGTAGGTGTCGGCTCCGAACAGCAGCCCCTCCGGCGTGAAGAGGTGCAGCCGCATCAGCCCCGCGGCCGCTCCGCCCAGGAAGAAGAAAGCGGTGATCGAGATAGCGTAGAGCACCCCGATGCGCTTGTGGTCTACGGTGGAGAGCCACGACCACAGGGTCGAGCCCTCTGCCCAGAAGCTGCCGGCGGCCGCCGACGGGCTCGGCTTGGCGTCGGGCCGGGCCAGTGG
>CAXUCS010000007.1:0-16929 GCA_964249365.1 uncultured Caulobacteraceae bacterium
TTCGGCATGAGCCCCTCCTTCGTCGCCGGCTATGTCGACATGATGCGGGCCAAGAACGAGGGCATGGACAGCCAGGCCGCGCGGACCGCCGGTGCGCGCACGGCCACCACCTACCGCCAGTGGGCCGAACAGGCGCTCAAGCCGGCGCTGGCGGGCTGAGCCCGACGGCGACCCGCCCTAAACCAAGGAAGGCGACATGATCGAGCAAGCCCAACATACGCTGCCGAGGAGCGCCAAGGGGCCCATGGCGCCCCCGCCCAGGCTCCGTGGCGACCTGCAGGCCGTCGTCGATGCGGTGGCGGCCTGGCCGGAGGTGCAGGTCAGCATGCACTGGCACTTCTCCGACCAGAGCCGGGTGGATGGCGTCGACTTCTACGTCGGCGACGACGAACTGGGTCACCTGCACCTGGACGGCACGATCCACCTTGCGACCACCGCGGCGCTGCAGGCGGAGCTGGTAGGCGAGGGCGTCGGCGCGCCCTTCCCCTACGCCCGCGGCTGGACCCAGAGCAGCGTCCGCCGCCTTGGCCCGGCGGGCGCTGCGGCTCTCTTCCTGCGGAACTACCACCGGCTGCGGCCCGGGGTTCGCGCCGACTGATGTCGACGCTCGCCCTCTAGTCGTCGACGGACGCTGAAGGAGCTGCCGCCGCGCGAGCGGCGGTCTCCAACTGAAAACAAGTCAGCGCAATCGAAAGCGGGTGCTACGAAGCATCATCCCGAGCGACGCCTATTCCGGCTCGTATCAATGCCTGAAGTCTCGGACCATGTCAGCAACGGCGACGACTAGGCGAGGATTGGACAGGTTCAGCGCCCGCAAGGTTTCATCCTGCTCGAAACGCCTGCGTTGCGCTTCGAAGTACCTGTCCATCGCACCGCGGGCGGTCACAGGCTCGCCGGAGCGCAAGCCGTCAAGGATCGCGATCCGGTAAGGCTGGAAATCCATGGCTCGCGTGCGCCAGAAACGTATGCCGCGACCGGTCAAGGACTGGACCTGCGCCTCGTTGACGATGGCCAGCAGGAAAGCCTCCAACGACTGCAGGAGCGGGTTGTGGGAGGCGGCCGAGACCAGGCGCTGGAAGCGGACGATCAGGCCGACGATCCCGTCAACCTCCTTGATCTTACCAAGCTCCTCGAAGCGCGCGCAGGTGTCTGCAATCGCAGCGATGTCATCTTCCGTCGACGCCACCGCCGCCAGCTCGATCGAGCGACGCCCCAGCACCTGGCGTAGGTCCAGCACATCGATCACGCTGACGCTCTCGAGCTGCAGCAGCGTCTGGAGGGCTGACGCGAGGGCGAAGCCGCCCTGGCTCCGGACGAAGGACCCATTGCCTTGCAGGACCTCGACGAGGCCCAGCGTTTCGAGCGCGCGTATGGCCTCCCGGACCGTGGGCTGGCTGACGCCGAAACGGT
Source organism: uncultured Caulobacteraceae bacterium (assembly GCA_964249365.1). Lineage (GTDB taxonomy): Bacteria > Pseudomonadota > Alphaproteobacteria > Caulobacterales > Caulobacteraceae > CAHJWH01. Next base: position 1,411 of record CAXUCS010000007.1, read on the forward strand.
CGGAGAGGGCTTTCTCGTTCGGCAGGCGTTCGCCGTCACGAAGGCGACGCGTGACGATGTCCTGACGCAAGGCTTCGATGATCTCGTCAGCCACTTTGACCCGGCGGCGAAACGGCTTGGCTTCGCTCGGCGAAGCCGGTGCGCGACGGTCCGTGGTCCTCATGTTCAGCGGGTCACCTGCCGGTCCGTCACCGTCTTGCCGGGGAACAGGAAGCCACGCAAGTTAGGCCTGACCCCTCGCGCCCGCCGCCGCAGTGGAGCGCCCGGCCGAACGTTAGGCGTCCGAGCCGGCCTGGCGCTTGTCGGACCGGCGGACACGCTTGGCTTCCTTCAGGCCCAGGCCCAGGACTCTTAGCTGATACTCGGCCGCCCGGGCGGAGACGTCCGGGCCCGCTCCCCCGAGACGGGCGACGACGCCCGCCCGCAGTATGGCGAGGTGGGCGTCGATGACGAACTCGTCGAGCGGCTCGCTGAAGCGGCCCTGCTCGATGCCGAGCGCCACGTCCAAGCGCATGTAATGCGCGACGTCTTCCTTTATGGCCTCGAACTCGGTGAAGGCGGAGACGAGCAGACGCCCCCAGACGGGCTCGGCGGCCGCGATCTCGATGAACTGCTGGGTGCCATAGGCGATCCGGGCGGCGGCGTCGTCCAGCGACAGCCTGGTGCTGCTCATGTCGTCGTGCATCGCCTGGGTGACAGCTTGGCACACTGCGGCGACGATCTCGGCCTTGTCGCGGAAATACAGGTAGAAGGTGCCGTTGGCGAGTTCGGCGGCGGCGGCGATCTCGCTCACCGAGGTGGCGTTGATCCCGCGCTCGGACATCAGGCGCAGCGCCGCTTCGGTCAGGCGCGCGCGCGTGCGCGCCCGCTTGCTGGCGTCGGACGAAAGCCGAGGCGACCGATCCCCCCCGCCTACCGCCTCGGCTGGCCGCGCTTCGCCCGCCAATCTTGACGGTTTCCTCATACTGAGATACGTCTCATTCTGTACGAGACATCCCCCGGGTTGCCTCGCGAAGTCAGCTGTGAAGCCGCATACCCAGATGTTCGTACGGTCGCAAGGCGACGACAGAGACGGGCGCGGGCGGCGGTGGGGGGAGGGGCGATGGTCACGCACACCGTAGTCTTCACCTGGATCGTCGGAACGACGGCGGCCCAAGTGGATCATCTGCGGCAGGCGCTCGACCACCTGGCCGCTGACCTGTCCGACATCGTCACCATCCGCCACGGCCCCGACCTGCGCTTTCGTGAGGGGAACGGCGACTACGCCCTGGTCGCGACCTTCGCCGACCGGGCAGGCTGGGACGCCTATCAGGCTCATCCCAGACACCAGGCCTTCGTGCGCGATATCGTGACGCCGCTCCAGGCCAGCCGCGTCGCGATCCAGTTCTGAAGGGAACGGGAGATATCGGGTTGAGCGAAACTCTCGAAGCGGATCGCGTCGACGTGGATGGCGGCGTCTTCGCCCTTTTCGAACGGGCGGCTGCGGCCAACCGGGACCGCGCCTTCCTCGTGCTCGATGGACAGCCGGCCCTGACCTACGGCGCCATGCTGGCCGAGACCGGGCGGGCCGCCGCCTGGCTGCGCTCGATCGGGGCCGGGCGCGCAGACCGTGTCTTGGTGCAGCTCCACAAGTCGCCGGCGGCCGTCATCCTCTATCTCGCGTGCCTTCGCGCGGGCGTCGTCTTCATCCCGCTCAACACCGCCTATCAGGAGGCGGAGATCAGCTATTTCCTCTCCGACGCCGAGCCGGTGCTCCTCGTCGCCGGCCCGGGTCTCCCCTCTGCAACGGTCCCGTTCGGCGGGACGCGGGTGCTGGTCGGCGGCGCGCTCGAGGCTGCGCCATGGGCTGGCCTGGACGAGGAACTCCCCACGGCTCGGGTCGCGGCCGACGACGCCGCGGCCATCCTGTACACCTCGGGCACCACGGGCCGGTCGAAGGGCGCGATCCTGACCCAGGGCAACCTGTCCTCCAACGTGGAGGTCCTGGGCCAGGCGTGGCGGTGGCGTGACGACGACGTGCTGCTGCACGCCCTGCCGATCTTCCACGCGCACGGCCTGTTCGTGGCGCTGCACTGCGCGCTCCTGCACGCCTCGCCGATCCTGTTCCACGAGAAGTTCGACGCCAAGGCGGTGCTCGCCGACCTGCCGCGCGCGAGCGTCTTCATGGGCGTGCCGACCTTCTACACGCGCCTCCTGGCCGAGCCGGCGTTCGACGAGGCCCTGTGCGGCCACATGCGCCTCTTCGTCAGCGGCTCAGCCCCGCTGCTCGACGCCACCTTTGCAGAGTTCCGCCAACGCACCGGCCACACGATCCTCGAACGGTACGGCATGACGGAGGCGCTGATGGTGACCTCCAACCCCTACGACGGGCCCCGCATAGCCGGGAGCGTCGGACCGGCCCTGCCGGGGGTGTCCGTCCGCGTGGTGACCGGCGACGGCGAGCGCGCGCCGCAGGGCGAGCCTGGCGTGCTGGAGATCAAGGGGCCGAACCTTTTTTCCGGCTACTGGCGAAATCCTGAGAAGACCGCCCAGGACCACACCCCCGACGGCTACTTCATCAGCGGCGACATCGCGACCGAAGACGAGGCAGGCTTCATCCGCATCGTCGGACGCGCCAAGGACCTCATCATCTCCGGCGGCTACAACGTCTATCCCAAGGAGATCGAGATGGTGATCGACGCGCTGGACGGCGTCGCCGAGAGCGCCGTGATCGGCGTGCCCCATCCCGACTTCGGGGAAGGCGTGGTCGCCGTGGTGGCCCGCGCCCCGGGACGCGAGCTGGAGCCGGCGATGATCAGCAAGGCGCTCGCCTCCGAGCTCGCCGCGTTCAAACGGCCCAAGACGGTCGTCATCGTCGACGAGCTTCCCCGCAACGCCATGGGCAAGGTCCAGAAGGCCGAGCTGCGTAATCTCCACAAGGACGTCTTCGTCGCCGCTCCGCTCTGACGGCGACGAGGTTTCGGAGACTGACCCGATGCAACTGCCAAAGCCCGTCTACAAGCCGGCCTTCAACGTCACGCGCGCCAGCCACCTGGTGTCGCGGGTCCGCGACCTGGAAGCCAGCCGCGCCTTCTACTGCGACATGCTCGGCCTGGTGGTCAGCGACGAGGACTCCGGCGCCCTGTGGCTCCGGGGGCTGGAGGAGGGGTGCCACCACAGCCTGGTGCTGAAGCTCGGCGAACCGGCGGCCGAGCGGGTGGGTATGCGCGTCCTGACCGAGGAGGACCTTGACCTCTGCCAGGCCCACTTCGCCGCCGCGGGCTTCCCGACCGAGTGGGTCGAGGTCGAGTTCCAGGGTCGCACGCTCCACACCACCGACCCGGCCGGCACGCCGCTGGAGTTCTGCGCCACCATGCAGACGCGCCCGCGCCTCTTCGCCCATGCCGACCGCTTCCACGGCGCCTGCGCGCTGCGCCTAGACCACATGCAGGTGGTCACTCCCAAGGTGCGCGAGAGCCTGGACTTCTACAACGGCATGGGGTTTCGGCTGTCGGAGTACGTGGTCAAGGGCGACAGCCTGGAGATGATCTTCCTGCAGCGGAAGGGCAATCCGCACGACATCGTCTTCGCCAACAGCGCGGGCCCGCGCCTGCACCACTGCGCCTACCAGGTGCCCGAGACGCACCACCTGATGCACGTCTGCGACCTGTTCGTGGTGGGCGACCGGGAGGGGCAGGTGGAGTTCGGGCCGGCCCGCCACTTCAGCCCCGGCCTCGCCCGCTTCCTCTACCTGCGCGATCCCGACGGGCACCGGATCGAGCTCTTCCCGAGCCACTATCATACGGTGGACATCGAGGACGAGCCGCTGGAGTGGGAGGCGCCCGAGTTCAAGATCGGGGGCTGGACCGAGCCGCCGCAACGCTGGTGGACCGACACCACCGCCTTCGTCGAGACTGGACGCTGATCCTTCCGGAGCCCCTCACATGCGCATCGTAACCTTCTCCCGGAACGGCGGCGTCCAGCACGGCGTGCTCGCGGGCGACCGGGTCCGCATCCATCCTACGGCCGCCTCCGCCATGGACCTGGCGATGGACGCCGCCGCCCATCCGGCAGGCGAGGAGGTGGCGGTGTCCGATGTCGCGCTGCTCGCACCGGTCCCGCGGCCGGGCAAGGTGATCTGCATCGGGCTCAACTACCGCGACCACGCCGCGGAAGGCGGCAACCCCATCCCCGACTACCCCTCCGTCTTCCTGCGCGGCGCGACCTCGCTGGTCGGCCCGGGCGCGGCGATCGTCATGCCCGACTGTTCGGACAAGCTCGACTTCGAGGCCGAACTCGGTGTGGTGATCGGCAGGACGGCGACCAACGTGCGCGAGAACCCGCTCGACTATGTCGCCGGCTACTGCTGCTTCAACGACGCGACGATCCGCGACTACCAGCGCAAGACGAGCCAGTGGACGATCGGCAAGAACTTCGACCTGACCGGCGCCTTCAGCGCCGAGCTGGTCACGCCCGACGAGCTGCCCACCGGCGCGTCGGGGCTCAGGATCACCTCGCGCGTCAACGGCGAGATCATGCAGCAAGGCGACACCGGAGACATGATCTTCGACGTCGCCACCCTGGTCACCGTCCTGTCGGAGGCCATGACGCTGGAGCCCGGAGACGTGATCGCGACGGGCACCCCGGCCGGCGTCGGCTATGCGCGAAAGCCGCCCGTCTTCCTGCGCGTGGGTGACGAGATCGAGATCGAGATCGAGCGGATCGGCAAGGTCACGAGCCCCATCGCCCGGCGCAACGGCGGATCGTCCTGACCGACGGTCGCCGCCTGCAAGCTCCGGCGGCGGTCCGCCCCGCCTCGTTCAGCGTGCGGCGGGTTTAGTCCCGCCCGGCCCGGAAGGCCGCGTACTCCCGCCGCACGAAACCTTCGAAGCTGGTCGGCGGCCGCCCGAGCAGCCAGCCCAGCACGTTCGGGTTGCCGAGGAAGTCGTGGAGGCTGTAGTGCGCGGTGATGGCCCCGATCACCTTTAGCTGGTAGTCGAGCACCGCCGGGTCGCCATCGCCGAAGCGGGCGCGCACGAAGGCCTCCGTGTCCATCTGCTCGACCCCGACGTCGCGCCCGAGCACCCGGGCGAGCACCTCGCCGATCTCGTAGGCGGTGAAGCGGCCCGGGCCGACCAGCTCGTAGGTGGCGCCCGCGTGGCGCTGCGGCTCGTCCAGCACCCGAGCGGCCACGTCGGTAACGTCCTCCAGGTCGACCATGGACTGGCGGCGATCCAGCGCCCAGGCGAGGCGGAACGGCGCCCCTTCGAACACCGGCCACACCCGGTGCGGCAGCATGTAGTTGGATGGCTGCAGGATCGTGAACTCCAGCCCGGAGCAAAGCAGGTGCTCCTCCTGGTCCCGCTTGATCTCATGCTGGATCAGGTCGGTCGAGATGGCGTGGAGCACGGAGCTGAACACGAAGTGGCCGACCCGCGCCGCCCGAGCGGCGTCGATCATGGCGAAACCCATGGCGCGCTCGGCCGGATGGACGGTCGGGCCGATGTGATAGACGCTTCTCACGCCGTCCACCGCCCGGGCGATCACCGCCGGGTCGGCGAGGTCGCCGACCACCACCTCCTGCACGCCGAGCGCCCGCAGCCGATCGGCCGACGCCTCGCTCTGCACGCAGCCACGCACGGGGTGGCCCGCGGCCAGCAGCTTGGGGACCAGCCGCTTGCCCTGGTTGCCGTTGGCGGAGGTCACGAGGATCATGGCGAGCCTTTCGAAAGCGAGCTCAAGGCGGTGCCGTCCGCCTGCCACAGCCACCTGGCGCCGCACCGCGCGCTTCGGGCAGCAAGGCCGGCCGGTCGGCTAGGCGGCGGTCCGGCTCAAGGCGGCGGTGGGGCGTTCGCCCCACAGCGCCGCCTGGGCGGAAGCGACGAGCGGCCCGACGTCCTCGATGCGGCAAGCGCCGAAGACGTACAGGTCGGGCCGAACCAGGACCGCCTCCACGCCCAATCGGTCGAACCAGGCGTCATAGGCGCCGTCGAGATCGACCGTATCGCCGCCTGGCCCGAAGTCCGCCACGACGCCGCCGATCGATCGGATCGCCTCCCGGACCGACGTGTCCAGGACAGGCCCGGGCTTCCGGCTCCGCAGTAACAGCTGCCAGCCCTGGCCGACCACGTCATCGAAAAGCCCGTCGCGCCCCTGTCGCCTTACGCGCCCCTGGACCGACAGGTAGCCGGCGCGGGGATCGTCCGAGCGGTAGGCGCCCCCGTCCCCAAGCCGGGGCTCAGGCGGCGGCTTCAGGGCCAGCGCCGGGTCCTGAAGCGCCGCCTTCATGCGCATGTCCCGTTCGGCGACCTCGTCGGGATCAAGCATGCAGATCACCCGGCCCACTTCCACGGCCTGGCGGATGATCTCCTGCACGTGCTCGCTGCGTTCGGGCCCGTAGGAGTCCAGCAGGGCCTCCGAAGCCTTGGCCTCCAGCACCGCCGCCAGGCGCCAGCTCAGCGCCACGGCGTCGCGCATCCCCGAGCACAGTCCCTGGCCGAGGAACGGCGGCATGAGGTGCGCCGCATCGCCCGCCAGAAGGACGCGGTCCGTCTTCCACTGGTCCGCCCAGGAGCCCCGGAAGGTGTAGACGGCGTGGCGCTCCAGGGTGGCGTTGGCCGGGGTGATGTTCCAAGGCGCCAGCAGCGTCCAGGCCGTCTCGGGCGTGTTCAGCGCCTCGATCGTCTCGTGCGGCAGGCGCATGAACTCCCAGCGCCGACGGCCCGGGCCGCTGCCCACCAGGGTCGTCGGCCGGGCCGGGTTGCAGTGCTGCGCGACATAGGGCTTCCAGACCCGCTCCTGGTGGGGGACGACGTCCACGACCAGCCAGTCGTAGGCGAAGCCCAGGTCGGTCTGGCCGACGCCCAGCTGCTCGCGCACCGTGCTGCGAGCGCCATCCGCCCCGATGACGTAGCGGGCCTCACACGACGTCGCGTCGCGCTCGTCGGCCGAGGATGCGAACTCCAGGTCGACGTGGCCGGTCTGCTGGACCAGCCTCGTCAAGGCCCAGCCCCGCCGGATGTCCACATTGGGAAGCCTTTCCAGTTGACGCACCAGCATGCGTTCAAGGTCTGGCTGGTAGAACATGCTGACCTGCGGCCACCCCGACGCCCCGGGTCGGTTCCAGTCGATCTTCAGGAGCGTCTCGCCGCCCTGGTCCACGAACTCGTAGGTCTTCTCAGGTCCGATGATCGGATCCAGCAGGGGTGCGAACTCGCCTGCGAGACCGGCGTCCTGCAACAGGCGGATGACCTCGTGGTCCAGGGTGCAGGCGCGCGGCAGCGGGTAGAAGTTGGGCCATCGCTCATACACCGCGACCGAATGGCCGCCCCGCCCGAGGAGGAGCGCGGTGAACAGGCCGACGGGGCCGGCGCCGACGATGGCTACGTCAGTCGTCAAGGTGAGGCGCTCCGATGGTCTTCATGTCGTTCGGTCGCGGACATGTCATCTGCTGTGAGGTCGTCATGAGCGCCGCCCGCCCAAACGCAAGGGCTCGTTCGCGCGGGCGCCGGCCGGCCCGCCGCAGCCGTGCTCCGCAACGGCGCACATCCTAGGCAGCCGAGGGCTCTTCCCGCAGGTCCGCCGAGAACGGCAGGATGCTGCCGTAGCCCCCGCGCAGGAAGACCAGCGGAGGTTCGGGACGTTCGATGTCCAGGGCCAGCACCCGTCCTATGGCGATGTAGTGGTCTCCCGCCTCGTGGACCGCGTAGAGCTGGCAGTCGATCCACGCGACGACGCCCGCGATCAGGGGAAGGCCGGACCCGGAGAGCCGGTAGGGGATGGAGGCGAACTTGTTCTCGGCCTTGGAGGCCAGCGCCTTGCAGACGCCGAGCTGGCTTTGCGCCAGGATGTTGACGCAGAAGTGGCCCGCGGCCTCGATCTTGGGCCAGGTGCTGGACCTGCGGTCGGGCAGGAAGGCGACCAGCGCCGGCTCCAGCGAAACGGAGGTGAACGACCCCACCACCATGCCGACCGGACCGGACGGCCCGGGCGCGGTGACGGCGCATACGCCGGTGGGGTAGTGCCCGAGGATGCGGCGGAACTCTTGACTGTCGAGGGTCTCCGCCACCATCAACTCCTCCAAAGGCTACGCTTGCTTGGTGTTCGCGCAGTCCAGGTTTGCGGCGTGGGATGAGGCTTGACCACTTCGCCGCTCTTCTCTTATGTCACCAGATCACTTTGTCAATGTCGTCCAGGATCGCTTGGCCTCAGCCCCGTCGGCGCGGCGCGTCCATGGCGCTAGGGATCGAAGGCTGGCCATGGAAGTCGTGACGTTCGCGCGAGCTCCCTTCTATGCTCCCCCCGACCACGAGGAGATCGTGGCGCGGCGGCTGCAGGGCGGGGAGGCGAGCGCGGCCGACTTCGCCTTGGTCGGACATTCCACCTTCCCCGCCGGAGCGGCCATACCCATGGGCGCCGGATCGTTCGGCAAGATATACGTCGTCATGCAAGGCGCGCTCATCGTCGAGCAGGCGGACGGCGTGCGCCACCTGCTCAATGCCGGCGACAGCATCTTCATTCCGCCGGGCGAGGCGCGGGCGATGCGCAACGAGGGGGGCGCGCCCGCGGCGATGATCGTCGTCACGCCCCCGGCGTAGGCGGCCCGAGGCTTCCGGCCTTGGATCCTGGCGGGGAGCGCTCGGGTCCGATGCGGGGAGGTGCCAGTGGCGCAGGTCTCCTGCACGCCGCTACCCGGCGGCGCCGGCCTCGACCATCCCGCCGCCCCTCCATGACGAGGTCGCCAGCCACAGGAGGCCGAACGCGACGACGGGGAGCGCGGGCAGGAGTTTCAGTCCCAGGGCGTAGGATCCTGTGCGGTCAAAGATGACGGCCATGAAGATCGGGCCCGTGATCGCCCCGACCAGCGTTACGGCGAAGCAGGTCCCGAAGATCCGCGAATAGGCCTGCCGCCCGAACCGGCGTGCGACGACGTAGCCCATGACGTCGATCTCCGCGCCTTGCACGGCGCCTAGCAGGAACCCCGCCGGGAGCGCCCAGCGGACACCGTGCAGCAGAATCAGAAAGCCGACGCCCTGGCCCAGGAGGAACAGGCCGGCGACGCCAAGGACGGCGAAGCGGTCGAGCATGACGCCCGTGAACAGCCGCCCGAACAGCGACCCCGCCGAACCGATGGCCACGACCGACGCCACCTGGGACGCGGAGGCGCCCCGGTCTGAGAGCAGGGCGGGCAAATGGAAGTTGCAGCCCACCACGGCGAAGATGACGAGCAGGAAGGCGACTGAATAGAGCCAGAAGTCGCGCGTGCGCAGGGCGTCCGAGAGCGACATGCCGCGGGTGTCGCTCCGTGCCGTATCGTCGCGGCGCTCCGCCGGGGGCAGGGGGCCGTCGTTGTCGCGGACGAGGAGGATGAGGTTGACGAGGCCGATCGCCAGGGCCGTCAGGCCGGCGGTGACGAAGGCGGCTCTCCAGCCGTGCCGCGCGATCGTTCTGGCGATGAGGTAGGAGAAGCCGCCGACACCTGCGGCAAGACCCGTGGAGGTGATCGCGAGCGCTAAGCCGAGGCGCTTGTCGAACCAGCGTTGCGCCAGGCCCATGAAGGCGGGGTAGCTCGCCAGGTTGCCCATCGTCACGGCCAGGGACACGAGGGCCACGAACGCGGCGTAGGAGTGGGCCAGCGACAAGGCGGCGTAGCCGGCGCAGCCGAGCGTGGTCCCGATCGCGACGATCCGGCGCGTGCCGAACCTGTCGACCAGATATCCGGCGACCGGCAGGACGAGGGCGTTGCACAGGGCGGCCACCGACAGCACCGTCGAGAACTGGGTGCGGGACCAGTCGAACTCCGCCGTCACCGACCTGGTGAAGAGCCCGAACGGCTGCATGAGGATCGCGGGCGTCGACACGCCCATTCCTACGAAGCAGCCGAGCAACACGAACCAACGCTTCATCTCTGTCATCGCACTGTTCGTCAGCATCGGCGTGTTTCGACGATTTTGCATGACCGGCTCACGTCCCTCGGCAAGATTGAGCCCGGATAATGGCCGCCACCCCCGCTCCAAGTCGATCGGACGCGGTCGGTGCGTAGATTGACGCTGCTCTCATAATGGGCTAGCTCTCAAATCGTGGCGTTTCGCCTGTCCCGGGTCAAGCGGTATGAACCGCCGGTCGGGACCACCGATGTAAACCCAGCGAATGCCGAGGCGACAGTCGGCAGGTTGGAAGGGGAGGACTTCATGCGCTTCACCAGCGTCATCGCGATGGCCTGTTTCGCGTCTGCTTGCCCGGCGGCCTACGCCTATGCGCAGCAGGGGTCTGCGCCGGCCGACCAGGCCGGGACGCCGCTGCAGTCGCCGCCGCCGACCGAACCCTCCACCGGCGTGAGCGCGACGCCGTCCCAGTCGCCGCCCACGCCGGCCGACCAGACCGCCCCCGGCGCGGTGGAGACGGTGATCGTCACCGCCAACCGACGGGCGGAGAACCTGCAGAACGTCCCCGTCTCGGTGACCGCCGTGACGGGGGCCAACCTGGTCAACAGCGGCGTGACGAACCTGCAGGACCTGTCCGCGGTGGTCCCCGGGCTCGTCGTCCAGAACGGCGGCTTCGCGACCAACCACCTGCGCGGGGTGGGCAGTTCCACCGTCGGGCCGGGGCTCGAGAACGCCATCGCCCTCTATGTGGACGGGGTCTACTACGCGTCTGCGGCCACCAACCTCGTGGACTTCGTCGACGTGTCGCAGGTCGAAGTGCTGAAGGGTCCGCAGGGCACCCTGTTCGGCCGCAACGCCACGGGCGGCCTGATCCAGGTCACCACCAAGACCCCGACGCAGACCCCGCACCTGGATGCGGACCTGAGCTACGGCAACTACGAGACGGGCAAGGGCGACCTTTACGTCAGCGGCGGCATCGCCAGCAACCTGGCCGCCGACTTCGCCATCCAGGCGAGCGGCCAGGGCCAGGGATACGGCACCAACCACGCCACGGGAGATTACGTCTACCAGACGGACTCCCGCGTCGACACCCGATCCAAGTGGGTCTGGGATCTGACGCCCAAGACACACATCACCACCATCTTCGACTATTCCCAGGTCCGCTACGCCAACCCGGCCATCACCCTGATCCCGGGCACCAATGTGCTGCCGATCGTGGGCCCGACCTACAAGTATTCCAACCCCTGGGACACCGACACCGACTCCCAGCCGCTGACCTTCTCCAAGAGCGGCGGGGTGAGCACCAAGATCGAGCAGGACCTGGGCTTCGCCCGGTTCAACGACATCGTCGCCTATCGGCAGTCGTCGTTCTTCTCCAGCTTCGACACCGATGCGACCGCCACGCCCCTGGAGCGGACCTACCTCCAGGACCGGGAGCATACCTTCACCGAGGAAGCGCAGCTGCAATCGGAGAAGGGCGACCGCATCCAGTACACCGCCGGCATCTTCTACTTCAGCAACGACGGCAAGTACGCGCCGGGGAGCCAGATCCAGTTCCCGGGCGCCTTCTCTCCGATCCCCGGGACCGGCGTCGACGCGTTCGGCACCGTCGGCGAGGAGGTCTCCACCTCCGCCGCCGGCTACATCCAGGGCACGACGGAAATCCTGCCGGCCACCAACCTGACGCTCGGCGCCCGCTACACCTACGAGAAGCGCTCCATCGCAGGGTCGGAGACCGCCATCGTCCCGGGTGACATACCCATCTTCACCGTAGCCACGGCCAACAGCGCCAAGGACTTCTACCGCCCGACCTTCAGGGTGGCGCTGGACCACAGGTTCTCGCCCGAGGTGCTCGGCTACGCCACGGCCAACACGGGCTTCAAGAGCGGCGGCTTCAACACCCAGAACATCACCGACCCGGCGTTCGCGCCCGAAACGCTGAACGCCTACGAGGCCGGCCTGAAGACGGACCTCCTGAACCGCCGCGTGAGGCTGAACGGCTCGTTCTTCTACTATGATTACAACCACATCCAGGTGCTGCGCATCGAGAGCGGCGGCAGCACCGGCATCATCAACGGCCCTCACGCCACCAGCTACGGCACCGACATCGATGCGGAGGCGCGGATTACCCGGGACTTCACCTTCACGGGGGGGCTGGAATACGTGCACGACCGCTTCACCTCCGGCAACCCGGAGATACCCACGGGCGTGTTGGGCGGCGGCGTTCCCGTGTTTGAGGCGTCGGCGCAGGGCAACCGCCTGCCGGTCACCCCGGACGCGGTGGTCGACCTGAAGGGTGACTACCGCTTCGACCTCCTGGGCGGTCAGGCCAACGCCGACGTGACCTACCAGTACAACACCGGCTGGTTCGCCGAGCCGGACAACATCATCCACCAGCCTCCGTTCAGCCTGCTGAACGCCTCGGTCAGGTGGAAGTCGCCAGGGGACACCTATACCGTCGCCCTCTTCGCGACCAACCTGACCAACGCCGTGGTTCAGGCTTTCGGCTCCACCCTCCCGACGGGGGAGGACTCCTATTCGCTCGCCGCGCCCCGGCTCTATGGCGTCACCGTCGGCTATCACTTCTAAGCATAACTATTCCACGAAGCCCGCAGCGGCCGCCCACGACGGCGCGGCCGCTGCAGACCCGAGAAGGCGCCAGGGTTCCGGTCCGTCCGACGCGCCGGGGTTCCATGGTGCCCCCAGGCTGCAGCCCGCGGTGGAGACCCGTCCCGGCCGCCAGGCATGGCTGCGGCCAGATGGCCTAATCACTTGGTCTTTGCGATTGACGCTTGGCCGGTGCGGTGCTAGCTCGCAGGACGACGACGTCCGATGCGAGCCGCTGGTCGCAGACCGCAGTCGGCTATCTTCTCGGAGTGACCGACACGATCCGCACCGGCCGACGCACCGAGTCCCATGCGGCTCCCTATCATCCCCGATGATGGCCCGGCTGGCGGCGGTATCGCCGTCGGCGCCGGCCAACCCCCGATACACAGGAGATCTCCATGACGACTGTGACGATCGACAAGGCCGATAGGCTCGCGACGGTCCTGGACAAGGTCCGCACCCTCGGACCCGTGCTGCGGGAGCGCGCGTTGGCCGCCGAGCGTGCCGGACGGCATTCGGACGAGACGATCGCCGACATCGATGCGACCGGCGCCTTCAACATCGGCAGCCCCGCCGAGTTCGGCGGGGACGAGCTTTCCGTGCGCCAGCAGCTCGACGTCATCATCGAGATGGCCAAATGGGACGGTTCCTGCGGCTGGACGACCTGGGTGGCGGCCTCGACCAACTGGCTCCCGGTCGGCCTGGGCGCCCGGGTGGTCGAGGAGGTCTACGGCTGCGACTGGGTCGGGCCCCGGGTCGCCGGATCGAGCCACTTCCCCGCGTCCCGCGGCAAGGCCAGGCGGGCGGAGGGCGGCTGGGTCATCTCGGGCGGACCCTGGACGTTCGGGAGCGACTCGCTCTGGGCACCCTACACCAACCTCGGCTGCATCGCGAACGAAGGGGAGGGGCCCTACCTCGTGGGCGCCCAGGTCGCGCGCGAGGACCTGCGCTTTATCGACGACTGGCAGGTCGCGGGCATGCGCGCCACCGGCAGCGTTTCCCTCGCGCTGCTGCAGGACGAGCTGTTCGTCCCCGATCACCGCTGCGTCGACTTCCGCCACGTCGTCGGCATGACCATCGAGACCGGCCTCAAGGGCTCGCTGTGGAAGGTCCCCTCGCTTGGCTGGGCCTTCAGCCTCATGGGCGGCATGTCGATCGGCCTCGCCAAGGGCGCGCTGGAGCGCTTCCTCGATCGCTCGAAGGGCCGGCCCATCCGTGGCACCACCTACAAGAACCAGCTGGAAGCGCCGCTGACGCACCTCATGCTCGCCGAGGTCCATTCCAAGATCCAGTCCGCGACCCTGATGGCCTGCGCCAATGCCGAGGAGACCGACCGGCTCGGCGTACTCGCCGCCGCAGGAACCCCGGCCGACCCGGACTACATGAAGATGTTCAGCGCCCGCGTGCTCGTCGAGACGGCCTATGTCGCCAAGTGGTGCGCGGAGGCGATCGAACTTCTCCAGCGCAACTCGGGATCGACGGCGATCATGGAAAGCGAGCCGATCCAGCGGGCCTGGCGCGACGCGCGCGTCATCACCCTTCACGGCGCGCTGAACCTGGAAGCCCTCGCCGAGAACTACGGCCGTCTGGTCTCCGGCATGGAAGCCCACAAGAACACCGGCATCACCACGCTGGACCGCTTCGCGCCGGCCGAGCTGAAGAAGGTGGCCTGAAGCGCCGAGGTCGGACCGCTGCGGCCTGAGGGAACCCAGCCCGCTGCGGTCGATTTCGACCATGGGACATGAGCTGAGCGGGCGTCTTTCGCCGTTATCGCGTCGCACGCGCGGCATGGCGACAACACGCTGGTCCACACAGGATCGGCGAGAAACCTACCGGGAGGAAAGCGGACGTGGCTGAGAACGACAAGGCTGAGATCATAGAGGTGTTGAACCTCTACGGGTTCGCACTGGACGCGCAGCAGTGGGACTTGTTCGATCTCATCTTCACGCAGGACGTAACGGCGGAGTTCGGTCCAGCCGGCGCGCTCTGGAAGGGCATCGACACCTTCAAGCACGCCTTCGCGTCTTTCCATAAGACGCTCGACAACCACCAGCACCAGATGATGGGCCAGCTGGTGCACGTGGATGGCGACCACGCCAACGCCTTCAGCTACGGCAACTGGCTGCTCGTCCGCGAGTCGGCCGAAGGCGGCGCGCAGTGGATCGGGACCGGCTGGTACGACGACGAACTCGTGCGCACCGAGCAGGGCTGGCGCATCAAGCACCGCGTCTGCCGCCTGATGTCCTGGGCCGGCAATCCCGATGTGCCGCAGCCCAACGTCGGACAGGCGCCGGACCACCGGACCCACGTCCTGCATCGCCACTGTGACGAGGGGAAGGTCGCCTACCTCAACGCCATCAAGGCGAAGCAGGCGCAGGCGCAGGCGCACTGAACGGCCAGGGGGCGGATGGCCCCGGCCTCCGCTCCACGCCCGGGTTTCCGGTCCATCCCGGGACGTCCGTCCCATCTCCACACCAGCCGCGGCCGAGACGCCGTTCTGCGCGTCGCCGGGACCTTCCGCGAAGCGATCTCCCGGTCGATCGATCAAGGGAACTTTCATGAGCCAAGCTGAGAAGGTTTTCGTCCCGACCAACGCCTACACGGGAGGGCCGGAGCTCGGGCTTTCCGCCGCCTTCGATCCGGGCGTGCGGACCTTGCCGGCGGGCCACCAGAACGGCCCGATGTTCCGGCCCCTGCCGGTCGACATCGTGTTCGAGAAGGACGTTCCCGTCGTGATGCGCGATGGGGTGACGATCTACGTCGACATCCTGCGCCCGGCGGGCGTCGAGCGGGCGCCGGTGCTCGTCGCCTGGAGCCCCTACGGCAAGAGCCAGGGGAGCTCGCCCGCCGCCGTCGGCCTCTTCGCCATGCTCGGCATGAAGCCCGGCCGGCTGTCCGGGCTGGAGAAGTTCGAGGGGCCCGATCCCGCCTACTGGTGCGCGCACGGCTACGCCGTCTGCAACCCGGACCCGCGCGGCTCCTTCCCATACCCGGGGGCCCCCCCCCAGTTGGGCCCCCAGGCAAGGGGCGACGGCCCGGACCGGAGAGG
>CAXUCS010000007.1:16939-25542 GCA_964249365.1 uncultured Caulobacteraceae bacterium
CCCCCACCCCCCCTCCGGGGGCGCCCCGGCCTCCCCCGTCTCCACCCCGCCCCCGCGGGGCGCCGCCCTTCCCGCGGGCGACGCCGCCATGTTCGACCGCCAGGAAGGGCGCGACTGCCATGACCTGATCGAATGGCTCGCCGTTCAGGACTGGTGCACCGGCAAGGTCGGTATGAGCGGCACCTCCTACCTGGCCTTCTCCCAATGGTTCACCGCCGCCGAACAGCCGCCCCACCTCGCGGCGATCAACCCGGAGGAAGGGCTGAGCGACATCTACCGTGACCTCGTCATGCGAGGCGGCATGCCCGACCTCGGCTTCGCGGAGCGGCTCCGGCGATCCTATGCGGGCAAGAACCAGCGCGAGGACAATGCGCTGGAGGCCGAGCGCTACCCGCTGATGAACGAGCTCTGGGAAGACAAAATCCCCGCGTTCGAGAAGATCGACGTTCCGGCCTACGTCGCGGCCAGCTACTCCAACACGCTGCACACGGCCGGCACCTTCCGCGCCTGGCGCCGGATGGCGTCCAAGGAGAAGTGGCTGCGCATCCACAACGTCCAGGAATGGCCGGACTATTACGACGATGCGAGCACCGAGGACCTGCGCCGCTTCTTCGACCACTACCTTAAGGGCGAGGAGAACGGCTGGGAGACGACCCCGCGCGTCCGTTACGCCCTGCATGACTTCAAGGGCGGAGACCGCGTGAACCTGCCGGCGGAGACCTTTCCGCCCGAGACCGTCGCCTACACCCGCTATTACCTCGACGGCGCGTCGCGCGCCCTGATCCCGCAGGCGCCCGCCAACCCCATACCGGCGGAGTACAGCGCCGAGGCCGACCCGGCGCTGGTGTCGTTCACCGTTCGCTTCGACCGCGAGACCGCCGTGGTCGGCTATCCGAAGGCCCGCCTGTGGGTCGAGGCCAAGGGCTCCGACGACATGGACCTGTTCCTCCTGGTCCAGAAGCTGGACGCCCAGGGCAGCCCGCTGCAGCAGTTCACCGTTCCCAACCAGGGTCCGCGCATGCAGGACCTCACGGAGCGGGGCTCGTCGATCCTGCGCTACAAGGGCTCCAACGGCCGCCTGCGCGCCTCCGCCCGTCGCCTGGACCCGGCGCTGGCGACCGACGAGGTCCCCGCCCACAGCTTCGACCGCGTGGAGAAGCTGGCGCCCGGCGAAGTGGTGGAGCTGGAGGTCGACCTCTTCCCGGTCGGTCTCCTGTTCTACCCCGGCGAGCAGCTCCGCCTGGTGATCAGCGCCCGCAACCTGCTGGGGCCGATGATGCCCATGGTCGACGACTTTACGCCCGCCAACCAGGGGCTGCACGTCGTCCACACGGGCGGACAGCACGCCTCCTACCTCCAACTGCCCATCGCAGCGGCCTAGGATGGACGACGCCCGGACCTACCCGCCGCCTCCGTCCTCGCCCGGCGGCCTGGAGGCCGGCGACGACGGGCGCATGCGCGACGAAGCGGCGCGCGACCCGCAGGGCTTCTTCGGCGAAGCGGCCAAACGGCTGAGCTGGATCAAGCCCTATACCGAGGTTTCGGACTGCGCCTTCGATGCCGCCGACCTGCATATCCGCTGGTTCGCCGATGGCGTGCTGAACGTCGCGGCCAACTGCATCGACCGCCACCTCGCCACCCGGGCCAACCAGACCGCGCTCCTCTGGGAGGGCGACGAGCCCTCCGACAGCCGGGCCATCAGCTATCGCGAGCTGCACCGGGAGGTCTGCCGCTTCGCCAATGTGCTGAAGGCGCGGGGCGTGAAGAAAGGCGACCGGGTCACGATCTACATGCCCATGATCCCTGAGGCCGCCTACGCCATGCTGGCCTGCGCGCGGATCGGGGCGGTGCACTCGGTGGTGTTTGGAGGCTTCTCGGCGGAAAGCCTCGCCGGGCGCATCGTCGACTGCGGCTCCAGCGTGGTGGTGACCGCCGACGAGGGGGTCAGGGGCGGACGCCGCTTCCCGCTGAAGGCCACGGTGGACGAAGCCCTGGCGTCGGCGGCCGGGGTGGAGACGGTGCTCGTGGTGCGCCGGACCGGCAGCCCCGTCGCCATGCAGCCGGGGCGCGACTATGCCTACGAGGCGCAGGCCGCTGAGGTTTCCGACCACTGCCCCGCGGAGCCGATGGGGGCGGAGGACCCGCTCTTCATCCTCTACACCTCCGGCTCGACGGGCAAGCCCAAGGGGGTGCTGCACACGACCGGCGGCTACCTGTTCTGGGCCGCCTGGACGCACGAACTGGTGTTCGACTACCGCGCCAACCCGCCGGGCGAGGCGGAGGTGTTCTGGTGCACCGCCGACGTCGGCTGGGTGACCGGCCACAGCTACCTCGTCTACGGCCCGCTCGCGAACGGGGCGACGTCCCTGATGTTCGAGGGCGTGCCTACCTACCCCGACGCCGGGCGGTTCTGGCAGGTGGTCGACAAGCACCGGGTCAACATCTTCTATACCGCGCCGACCGCCATCCGCGCCCTGATGCGGGAAGGCGACGCCCCGGTTCAGTCGGCCTCGCGGGCGTCGCTCCGGGTGCTGGGATCGGTGGGCGAGCCGATCAATCCGGAAGCCTGGCGGTGGTACCATCAGGTGGTCGGCGACGGGCGCTGCCCGATCGTGGACACCTGGTGGCAGACCGAGACCGGCGGGCACCTGATCAGCCCGGTCGCCTCCACCACTCCGCTCAAGCCCGCTTCCGCCACCCTGCCGCTGCCCGGCGTTGCGGCGGAGCTGGTGGACGCGCAGGGCCGCGTGCTCCAGGGCGAAGCGGAGGGGAACCTCGTGATCGCGCAGAGCTGGCCGGGGCAGATGCGCACCGTCTACGGCGACCACCCCCGCTTCGTCGAAACCTACTTCAGGACCTATCCCGGCAAGTATTTCTCCGGCGACGGGGCGCGCCGGGACGCCGACGGCTACTACTGGATCACCGGGCGGGTGGACGACGTCATCAACGTCTCGGGTCATCGCATCGGCACCGCCGAGGTGGAATCGGCGCTCGTGGGCGAGCCGGCGGTGGCGGAGGCCGCGGTGGTGGGCGTTCCCCACGAGGTGAAAGGCCAGGCCCTCTACGCCTTTGTGACGCTGAAAAGCGGGCAGGAGCCCTCCGACGGCCTCAAGGCGCAGCTGGTGGCCGCCGTGCGGCGCGACATCGGCCCGTTCGCCGCGCCCGAGGCGATCCAGTGGGCGCCCGGCCTGCCCAAGACCCGCTCCGGCAAGATCATGCGCCGCATCCTCAGGAAGATCGCCGAGGGCGCGACGGGCGAGCTCGGCGACACCTCCACCCTGGCCGACCCGGCGGTGGTCGAGGGCTTGATCGAGGGGCGACGCGCCTATCCCCAGAGTGGGGTCAGGCCGAACACCGGATGACGGGCGAGCGGGCGGCGTGCGCCGGACGAGCGGACAGCCTGGCCCCCGTCAGGGAAGGGCCCGTCGAGGCGGCCTCCGTATCGCCAATGACGATCTTCGAGGACCGGCGCTGAGATGGTACCCGAGTCCACGATCCGGTTAACCGTGATGAGCAAGGAACTCTACAGGTGAGTGACATCGACAGACCCATATCGGTCCGCATATCCGGCGAGGCCGATGACAGGAATATCGATCAGTACGAGCTCAGCTCGGCGCGACGCGCGCTGCGCCTACTCAAGACCAACCTTGGCCCTGAGCGACTGCACGCCCTCGTGAAGGAGCAGGTCGCCGAGGGCAACGCCTTCTTCCGCGACCATGTCAAACGCTCCGGCGGCGAGATGGCGAGCGGCACGGTCACGATCGAAGCCGCCGGCCTCGCCCCCGCCGATTTCGGCGCCTGGATGTCTCGCGCCTTTGCGCGACAGGATGTGCTCATCGGCGCGCACCCCGAGCACTACCTTTCGGCGGTGGGCGATCCCCGCGGCCCGCACATCGTCGAAACGTTGGACGACTATGTCGTCGGCTTCTACATCGGAGCCTGGGACGAAAGCCAAGTCGCCGCCCGCAACGATGATGGTGTGAACAGGCGCCACTCTGTCCTGAAGCTCGACGACGACGGGACCGTGTTCGGCTCCGTGTCCACAGCCTTTCACGAAACGCCGCACGGAATGTCAGCCGAACTGTCCGTGGCCTTGCCGCTGACGAGCGCCCCAAGCGCGGTGGAGCAGCACCTGCAGCATTTCTCGGTCGAGTTCCGCAGCTGGATGCTGCTAGCCGCAGCGGAGACCCGCAAGGGCTCCTAGAGGTTCGCTCCCGGCGTCAGGGGGTCAGAGCGGATGTGCCCTGCAAGGCTGGGCTTCGACGGCGGGGTTCACGCGATCGGACGGGAGTCGCAGACCATCTCAGGCTTGCGCGTGTCCGAAGTCGGATGTCTCTCGGCCGGGCCCGGTGCGGGCGCCACGCCGAAGCGCGGCTTGCACGCGGTCGATCAGCTCGCTGCGCCTGTACGGCTTGCCGAGCACCTCGGAGACCACGGCCCGGGGCCCATCGAGCGACATCTCGTCGTTGTAGCCCGTTGTCAGGATCACCGGTGTGGAAGGATCACGCGCCTGCACCTGCTCGGCCAGCACGATGCCGTTCGCGCCTCCCGGCATCAGCACGTCGGAGAAGACGAGCTTGAAGGGATCGTCTCCTCCGTGCGCTTCCTCGAAGCGTTTCAATGCTTCCTCTGCGCTATGGACCGCGACTACGCGGTAGCCGATATCGGTGAGCGCTTCCTGGGCCATCTCATTGATCGTCCGGTCGTCGTCGACGACGAGGATCAGCGGCGGAGCGGTCATGTGCTCCACCGGGCGGCTCTGATAGCCGCTCGGCTTCGCCACCGCCGTCTCGTCTGCGTCCGGCCGCAGCTTGGGGAAGATGAGGCGGATCGTCGTGCCGCGACCGGGCTCGCTCTCGATCTCGAGACGGCCGCCGGACTGCTGCGTGAACCCTGCGCCATGGCGAGGCCAAGGCCCGTCCCGTGTCCCGGCCCCTTGGTCGTGAAGAAGGGCTCGGTCGCGCGCGCTATGATGTGGGGCGCCATGCCGACGCCCTCGTCGGTGACGCAGACCATCACATAGTCGCCCGGCTCCAGGTGGCGGGCGGCTGCGTCTCCGTTGAGGTGGAGTATGCGGGTCGTGACGGTGATGGCCCCGCCGTTGGGCGAAGCGTCGCGGGCGTTCACGACGATGTTGAGCAGCGCCATCTCCAGATGGGTCGGATCGATCTTCACCTTCGGCAGGCGGCGCTGAAGGTTGAGGTGGAGGTCGGCCTTGTCGCCGACCGAAGTCTCCAGGAGCTCGCCGAAAGAGTTGATCAGATCGCTGAGGTCCACGCCTATCGGCTCCAGGCGCGTTCGACGCGCGAAGGCCAGGAGCTGGCGAGTCAGTTTCGCTCCGCGCTCGGATGCCGAGGTGGCGGCGGCGTGGTAGCGATCGAAGGCTCTCTCGTCGT
The DNA here is from genome assembly GCA_964249365.1 of uncultured Caulobacteraceae bacterium. GTDB lineage: Bacteria > Pseudomonadota > Alphaproteobacteria > Caulobacterales > Caulobacteraceae > CAHJWH01. The sequence continues at coordinate 22,336 of CAXUCS010000007.1, forward strand.
CGCGCTTGATCTTCATCCGTTCGAGGCTGCCGTTCATGACGTGCAGCAGGTTATTGAAGTCGTGAGCGAGCCCGGCTGTAAGCTGGCCTATCGCTTCCATCTTCTGCGCCTGGCGAAGGGAGGTCTCGCTCTCCCGCCGCTTTGAAACGTCGAGTTGGCTAGCGAAGAAGTAGATCAGCTCGCCGTTGTCGTCGAACACCGGCCCCATGAAGATGGCGTTCCAGAACGGTGAGCCGTCTCGGCGGTAGTTGAGGATCTCCAGCGCCACGGCTTGCTGGTCTCGGATGGCGTTCCGCATCTGGGTGACGGACTCGGGATCGGTCGCGGCGCCCTGCAGGAAGCGGCAGTTGCGCCCCAGGATCTCCTGCTCCTCATAGCCTGTCAGGTCGAGGAAGGCGTTGTTGGCGAAGGCTATGGGGCAGTCCTTCTGGCGTGGATCAGCCAGGATCATGGGCATGCGCGTCATCTCGACGGCGGCGAAGAACACGCTTCCACGGTCCTCCAGCCCCGGCTGGGTGATGGTGCTCTGCCGCCAATGGTGCAGCCCCGGCCTGCCTAGAGGCTCGAGCGCGCCCACGTCGGCCATGCCTTCGGCCGCCACCCCGTGAACAGCGCCGGTTCCGCCGATCTGCGCCTCTTCGTCCGACATCCTCCCGTATTACCGCACGGTCGCGACGAGCGCGATGCGCAACTGGAGTCCGCCCTTTGCGCCGCGGTAGGGCTGACCTAGGCGGCGAGCGGCTGACGTTTGAGGTAGTGGATGTTAGGCCTGATCGGCCAGCCGGTCAGTCGACGCTTGCGATGCACGGCGACACGAAGAGATGTCCTTGCCAGCCGCCGTGCAGGGTGCGGGACATGACGATCACCCACATCGCGACCAGGGCCGCGGCCAAGACGACGCCGACGGCGGTGAAGAGGCTGAGGTGCAGCGTCGCGCCCAGCCGCAAGGTCGCCACCGTGTAGACGCCGAGCGGGAAGGTGTAGCCCCACCAACCGAGGTTGAAGGGCACGCCCGTCCGCAAGTAGCGGATGGTGATCAGGATCGCGAGCAGGAGCCACCAGACGCCGAAACCCCAGAGCAGGACGCCCGCCAGGACGCCGACGCCCTGGGCGATCACGCCGAGGCTCGCCAGACCTTGGCCTGCGAAGACCGCCGGGGCGTCCGCGCCCATGACCATCATGGCGAGCGCGCCCGTGCCGATCGGCCCCAGCGCGAGCCAGCTGGAGGCCGCGACACTGGCGGGCGGAAGCTTGTGCAGGGCCATCCGCAGGATGAGGAGCGAGAGGATGCCGAACGCGACCGGCACCGAATAGGCCCACAGGGCGTAGCTCGTCGTCAGCACGACGAAGCGGGCGCCGCCGCCCTCCAGGGTCGGCGCGAGAAGGCCTCCCGTCACCGCCGCGACCTCGGCGGCGACCACGGGCAGCAGCCAGATCGCCGTCATCTCGTCGATGCGGTGTTTCTGGCGGGTGAACATCAGGTAGGGGATGCCGACTCCGCACGCGACGGCCATGGCGACGTCCAGCCACCAGAGCGCCTCCACGACCGGAACGACGCCGCGCCCGAACCTCGGCGAGGCGAAGGCGAGCGCGCCGTTCAGGATGGTCGCGAGCCCCATCGGGATCGTGCCGATGAACATGGAGACGACGCTGTGGCCGAAGATGCGTTTCGCCTCGTGGCCGAACAGCATCCACCGCGCCGCGTAAAGCCCCGAGAAGAGCAGGAACAGCCCCACGTCGAACCACCACAGCGCCTCAGCGATGGGCCGCAGCGCGCCTCCGACGCCGGGCAGCTGCGGCAGGATGAGCGCCAGCACGCCCGTGCCCATGGTCGCGGCGAACCAGTTCGGCGTGAACTGGCGCACCATCTCCAGCGGCCGGTCCAGCCGGGACAGCGGCTTCAGTCCACTCATGACGTCGGCGACGTGGTCGAAGCTCATGGCGGTTTCTACCACCAGGAAGCGTCGCCGTCGTGTCGGCAGGCCCATGAGGCGCCGCCTGACCGAGCGGTCTCCAGACGTGCGCGTCCTGGCGTCGCCTCCCTCGGAAGCGGCCTGACCGGCGTCAGAGCGTCGCCAGCCCGTCCGACGTGGCCAGGGCGGCGGTGAGGTGGTCGATGAAGGCCCGCAGCTTGGCGGGCTGGGGCTGGCCCGGCGTGTGGAGGAGGTAGAGCATCCGGGAGGGCCCGGCATGGTCGTTGAGGAGGCGCACCAGCTCGCCGCGCCGCAGGGCCTCTTCCACAACCACGGCGGGCTGCAGGATGACGCCGTGACCGGCCACGGCGGCGGCGACCAGCACGCGACCGTCGTTGACCTGGAAGCGGCTCTGCACCTGGACGGGATCGACCCTGCCGCCCCGTCCGAAGCGCCACTCCACGAAGGGGCGGCCCGACCAGTTGACGAAGCCGAGGCAGTCGTGGTCGGCGAGGTCCGCGGGCGTGCGGGGCGTCCCGCGCCGGGCGAGGTAGGCGGGCGCGGCGCAGGCGACCTGGACATGGGGGGCCAGCTCGCGCACCGTCAGGCTCGTCTCGCCGAGCGGGCCGAGCCGGAGCACGGCGTCGTAGCCCTCGTCGACCAGGTCGACGAAGCGGTCGGTCAGGTTGAGTTCGACCCCGACAAGAGGGTGGCGTTGGAGAAAGGCGCTCAAGACCGGCGCCAGCCAGCAGGCGCCGAAGCCGATGGGCGCGCTCAGGCGCAGGCGGCCGCGGGGCTCGGCGGAGGCGACCTCCTCGACCGCGTACGCCGCCTCCGCGTCCGCCAGGACGGCGCGGCAGCGCTCGTAGAACCTCCCGCCCGTCTCGGTGAGGCTCTGGCGCCGGGTGGTCCGGCGAAGGAGCGGCGTCCCAAGCGTCTCTTCCAGCGCCGCCACGTGCTTGCCCACCATCTGCGACGTCAGGCCGAGCGCCACGCCCGCCGCGGTGAAGGAGCCGAGGTCCGCCGCCTTGACGAACACGGCCATGCTGGTCAGCCGATCGAGCATTGGCGATCCTCCGTTACATGTCCTGTCCCGCGCGAGTGGATTGTAACCGCCTCGACCCGGAATAGATGAGGTCGGCACGGTCGCAGGGGCGATCCTGCCGTTCTTTGGAGGTCAAGATGGCGGCGTCGCTACGGGTCGGGATCATCGGAGCCAATGCGCGCGGCGGCTGGGCCGCGGACTCCCACGTGCCGGCCGTCCAGGGCCTGGACGGGCTGGAGCTCGCCGCGG
>CAXUCS010000008.1:0-23966 GCA_964249365.1 uncultured Caulobacteraceae bacterium
GGACGTGGGGGGCGTAGACGCCCGCCAGCGCCGCCGCGTCGCCCGGCTCAGCCGCCCTGAGCCGCAAGTCCGCCACCGTCGCGCCGCTCCCAGCCCCGCTCCACCGCCCAGATCGCGAAGGCGTAGTCCAGCGCGACCTCCTTCAGGAAGTCGAACCGGCCGGACGCGCCGCCGTGGCCGGCCTCCATGTTGATCTTCAGGAGGCAGGGCCGCCCGCTGGTGGTGTGGGCGCGCAGCCTGGCGATCCACTTGGCCGGCTCCCAGTAGGTCACGCGCGGGTCGGAGAGGCCCCCGGTGGCCAGCACGGCGGGGTAGGGAGCCGCGGCGACGTTGTCGTAGGGGCTGTAGGCGGCGATGCGGTCGTATGCGGCCGAGTCCTGGAGCGGGTTGCCCCACTCCGGCCATTCGGGCGGCGTGAGCGGCAGGGTCTCGTCGCTCATGGTGTTCAGGACGTCCACGAAGGGGACCGCCGCGATGATCCCGGCCCAGAGGTCGGGGCGCAGGTTGGCGATCGCCCCCATCAGCATGCCGCCGGCCGAGCCGCCGTAGGCCACCGTCCGCCCGGGCGCGCCGTAGCCGGCTTCGTGCAGGTGTTCCGCGCAGGCGATGAAGTCGGTGAAGGTGTTGGGCTTCTTCGCGCCCCGTCCGTCCAGGAACCAGCCCCAGCCCTTCTCCGTGCCGCCGCGGACGTGGGCGACCGCCCAGATCCAGCCGCGGTCCACCAGGCTGAGCGAGCGGATGGAGAAGCCCGGCTCCATGGGGATGCCGTAGGCGCCGTAGCCGTAGAGGAGGAGGGGGGCGGAGCCGTCCAGCGGGGTGTCGGCGCGCATCAGCACGGTGAGCGGCACGCTCTCCCCGTCCGCCGCCCGGGCGTGCAGCCGGCGGGCGACGTAGGCCGCCGGGTCGTGGCCGGAGGGCACCTCCTGGACCTTGCGGAGCGTGCGCGCGCGGGTCGCCATGTCGTAGTCGTAGGTGGAGCGCGGGGTGGTGGGCGACTGGTAGGTGAAGCGCAGGATGGCGGTATCGAACTCGTAGCCGCCGTCCACCGACAGGGCGTAGGCCTCCTCCCCGAAGCCGACCGTATGCTCCTCCAGCCCCTCGCGGGCGGTGACCACGATGCGGTTGTTGGCGTCCACCCGCTCCAGCCGCACGAACCAGTCCCGGTGGGCGACCATGCCGGCGATGAAGCGGCCGGGCTGGTGGGCGATCCAGTCGCGCCAGCCCGCGCGGGAGGGGTCCGTCTCCTCGGCCCAGCAGAGCTTGTAGTCCAGCGCGCCGTCGGCGTTGGTCAGGACCACGAAGCGGCCGTCCCAGTGCTCCAGCTCGTAGCGCACGCCCTCGCGGCGGGGCTCCACCACACGAGGCTCGGCGGTGGGATCGGCCGCCGGGATGAGCCGGACTTCGCTCGTCTCGTGGTTGGCCGAACTCACCGAGATGAAGGCGCGGCTCTGCGTGACGCCGACGGAGAGGAACATGCCCCCGTCCGGCTCGTCGTAGACCAGCACGTCCTCGCCGCCGCGCGCCGGGCGGCGGAAGACCCTGGCGGGGCGGCCGTTCCCGTCGCGCCAGACCCAGAACAGCCAGCGGCTGTCCGGCGAAAGCGCGAAGGCGCCGGTTGAGCTCTCCACCGGGTCGGGGAGGAGCGCGCCGGTCGCCAGGTCCTTCACCTCGATGCGGAAATACTCCGAACCCTGCTCGTCCACCGCATAGGCGAACAGGGCGTGGTCGTCGGAATGCTCCGTCGCGCCGATGTCGAAGAAGGCCTTGCCCGCGGCGGCCGCATCCGCGTCCAGCAGCACCTCCTCCGCTCCCGCGCCGTCCCGCGGCCGGCGGGCGTAGACCGGGTGCTGGGCGCCCTGCACGTAGCGGGCGTAGTAGTCGTAGGGGCCGTCGGGGGAGGGGACGGAGCTGTCGTCCTCCCGGATGCGGCCCCGCATCTCGGCGAACAGCGCCTCCTGCAGCGCCCTGGTCGGTTCGAGCGCTGTGGCGGTGTAGGCGTTCTCGGCCTCCAGGTGGGCGCGGATGTCGGCGCGCAGCACGCCGGGATCGCGCATCACCTGCTGCCAGTTTGCGTCCTTCAGCCAAGCGTAGTCGTCGGTGCGCAGGCGGCCGAGCTGCTCGATGCGTTCGGGGCGCGCCTCGGCGGCGGGCGGGAGGCGGCCCGAGCGGGGCGAGGCGTCATCCATCTGTGGGCCAGCCTCGCCCTTCGTACCGGGCGAGGTCGGCTAGACCTTCTTCGCGATGGTGAAGCCGAGCACCAGGAACAGGATGCAGACGACGGCGAACAGGAAGAACAGCGCCTTGGCCAGGAAGGCGAAGGTCCCTGCAACCCCCCCAAACCCGAGCGCCCCCGCGATCACCGCGACGATGGCGAAGATGATGGCCCACTTCAGCACGACCGTCCCCCTTTGACGTCCAAGCGTCACAGTAACGCCTGCTCCAGGCGAGCGTTCCTCAGCCGCAGGCGCCCACCTCATGGGTGACGGCGCTGCTGATCGCCAGCATGAGGGAAAAGAGGCGCCTCATCGGCTCGAACACGGCGTCGTGCTCCTGCCGGTAGCCGAGCGGAGCGGCCTGGGCGTAGCCGGACGGCTCGCCGAAGTCGGCCTGCGTCGGCTCGACGCCGCGGGCGGGAAAATACTGCTCCAGCTGGTGGAGGGCGGCGGGCACGTCCAGCCGTAGCAGCCGCTCCTGGATGGCGGCGAGGGTGACCTCCCCGCGAGGGTTGAACTCGGGCACCCGCGCGATCAGCCGGTCGCTTTCCTGCAGGAGCGTCAGGCGCAGCGCATGCAGGAGGTCCAGCCGCCCGGAGGCGCTCGTCCTCAGGCCTGCGGCGCGGATGCGGACGTCCTCCGCCTTCAGCCGGCGGCGCACGCGTCCGAGCGGCTCGCTCAGCCCGGCCCGCTCCGCGACGGCCGCGAGCGCGATGTCGTCCCCAGGCGCAGGCGTCCGGCCCGCGCACGCGAGCCAGGATGCGGGGTCCACCGTGGCGGCGTAGCCATCCAGGATCGAGAGGTCGCTCCGGCCTGCGGCGGCCTCGGCGAGCGCCAGGGCGCGGCGGAACCTCGGCGAGCGTTCGCGCAGCCGCTCGAAGGTGGCGTGGTCCTTCTCCGCCGCCCGCCCCAATCCATAGAGGCTGTTGGCGAGATAGCCGAGCTGCTGGAGCACGCCGTTGTTCGGTATGGCGCGGAGCTCTGAGACGCTGGCGAGGGTGCGGGGCCGACCGCCGTCGCCCGCCTGGCGTTGCACCGGGCGCGACCCGGTCTTGGGCAGGAGGTGGGTGGCGAAGACGCCGACCAGCGCGGCGTAGTCGGGATCGGCCACCAGGCTCGCGAACGCCTGCTCCAGCGTGGCGAAGAACTCCGACGCGAAGTCCTGCTCGTCGTAGATCGGATCGCCTTCGGCCTCGGGATCGGGCAGGAGCACGCTCTCCAACGCGGTCGTGAGCGTCGCCAGCGCCGCGGGAGGGGTGAGGAGCGGCAGGTAGCCCTCGCCTCCCTGAAAGGCGTCCTCCTCCTTCACTCGGGCGCCGATGCGGGCGAACTCCACCTGCGAGCGGGGCGGGGCGGCGTAGCGGAACCGGTCCGACAGGGAGCCCGGGTGGCCGCCCCGCCCGAACGACTCCCCATGCGTGTTGAAGAAGATCACCTCCAGCCCGGTCATGCCGTGCTCGACCAGGAGTTCCGCCAGACGGAAGCGCAGCCGCTCGATGCGGAAGGTCGCGGCGAGCTGGCCGATGAAACGCCCCGAGTCGGAGAAGCCGAACTCGATGGCCAGCCGGCCCTGCCGCTGGAGGTAGCTGCGGAAATGGGCGGAGCGAAGCGCCTCCTCGATAACTTTCTCGCCCCGGTCCAGCGCTTCCTGCGTCTCGAACAGGGGCGATATCTCGACATGGTCTTCGACCCCGAACAGCCGGGCGAGGTAGAGGGCGGCGAGGAGGGTGAAGCCCGCCTCGGTTTCCGCGATCAGGAAGCGGACGGGCGTTGAGGCGTCCACGTACTTGCGCATCTGCGCCAGCGTCATCATCAGCCGCCGGGCGGAGGCGGGCTCCCGCACGAGGTCGCCGAAGTTGATCTCCACCGGCTCTGCGCGGGCGATCAGGCCGTCGATGGCGCTGAAGTAGGTGCGTCGCCGCGCCGGATCGGTCGGCGAGCCCTCCAGCCCGACCTCCCGCCGGATCGCGTTGTGGAGCTGGCCGGCGTTGAGCCGCACGTGGATGCGGGCAAGGCTCACCCCTTCGGTGGCGAGACCGGCGCGAAGGGTGAGGAGCGCCTGGAGGCGGTCGTCGTCGGGCGCCGCGTCCAGCGCGTCGTCCAGCCGCCGCGTCAGGGACGACGGATCGACCAAGGCCGCGCGTCGCCCCTGCACCATCGCGCGTGCGAAAGCGGGCAGGGCTGCGGGATCGGTTTCGGCCGTTTTCAGCGCCGCCAGCTGGTCCGAGCTGACCTGCAGCGCACCGCTGACGACGTGCAAGGCGGACGTGACCAGCTGCAGCCACTCGCCTTCGCCGCCGGCGGAAAGGCGCGTCAGGACGCCCCGGCGGCGCTGGAGGGCGGCGATCTTCAGCTCCAGTCGCTTGCCGATGCTGACCTGCCAGGTGACGTCGGTGCGCCCGTCCTGGTCGAAGCCGACCCAGGTGGCCAGCGTGACCAGCCGCGGTTGCAGCCGGGTCCAGTCGCGCGGCCAGCGGCGACGCGCGACCTCCAGCGCCACGGCGTAGATCCGCTCCAGCGCGTCGTGGGCGGCCCCGAGCGCCTCCAGCGACCAGGCGTGTTCGACCTCCAGCGTCAGCTCCGGCGGCGGCCCGTGATCCTGCGAGCGGGCCAGTTCCAGCCGTTCCGAGCGGCTCTCGGGCGACAGCGGCAGGCCGGCGCCATCCCGCCCCGTCGCGAGTTCAATCAGCGCCCGCGAGAGCGCGTGGTTGAGGGCGAAGGTCGGGTGAGCGGTGAGGACGGCGCCGAAGGGGACCGCCTGGACGGCGCGCGCATAGGCCTCGAAGTCGCCGCGTTCCGCCACGGCCTGGAACAGACCCGTCAGGCGCGTCTGCAGCCCTTCCTCCGAGCAGTCGCCGAGATAGCGACCGAGCCGCTCGCTGCGAGCCTCGAAAGCTTCGGCGCTGAGGTCCTGGACCAGGTGGTGGAGACCGTCGAGCGAGACCTCCCCACGCTCTAGTTCGTCGCGAAGCCGGAGGGCGAAGCGCAGGTGGGCGTTGGTGAAGGGGTCGTGCTCCGCTTCCCTCCGCAGGTCTTCAAGGCGGGCGGCGAGGCGCTCGCTGAGGGCGGTGCGGGGTTCGGCCATGGCGCGCCTTCGTCAGCCGGGTAGGGGCTGTCGAAGGGAAAGCCGGGGCGACCGGGCCGTTCCGCGTGCGCTCAGCCCTCCTCGGCCCAGTGGCTGATGAGGTGGTGGGCGATGGCCAGGGGCGGAGGCAGCCCGATCTCGGACTCCCCGCGGAGCGCCGAGCGCGTCTCCTCCCGGCTGAGCCAGATCACCGCCTCCAGTTCCGTCTGGTCGGCCCGCGCCTCACCGTCCTCCACCTCCGCGATCAGCCCGATCATCAGGTTGGTCGGAAAGGGCCAGGGCTGGCTGGAGTGGTAGCGCACAGAGTGGGTGCGAAGGCCTGATTCCTCGAAGATTTCGCGCGCGCAGGCCTCCTCGATCGCTTCGCCTGGCTCCATGAAGCCGGCCAGCGCGGAGTAGCGACCGGGGGGCCAAGCGGCCTGGCGACCCAGGAGACATTGTTCGCCCCGGACCGGCAGCATGATCACCACCGGGTCTGTGCGGGGGAAGTGCTCCACCCCGCAGGCCGGGCACAGCCGCTTCCAGCCGGCTTCCGTCACCCGGGTGGCCTGGCCGCAGCTGGAGCAGAAGCGGTGGCGCCTGCGCCACTCGAAGAGGGCGCGGGCCGTGGCGGCCACCCCGGCTTCACCGGCCGGCAGCACGGCGGCGAGTTCGCGCAGGCCCTGGAAGGCTCCAAGACCGCTCAGCACGCCTTCGGCGGGATCGGCCGCGCCCTCCAGATCGAGGGCGAAGACGGCGCTACTATCGATGTCCAGCCCCAAGAAGACGAGATGCTCCTCGCCCCGGGCGAGCTCCGCGGCGAGCGGCGCGGCCACCCGGGACAGGAGCTTGGTCCCGTGCCGCTCGGTTACGAGCGGCGCGCCGTTCCACAGCACGACGACGCCCGTCTGCGCGGACGCCAGCTTGTCGGCCAGCCATTGCGGCTCGCGTCGACGTTCGGCGGCGCGGTCCAGCGGGTTGCCCGCGAAGATGTTCCGATGCGCTTGGAGCGGCATGCCTCGCCTCGTCAGCCTGGGCGCCTGCCTAACATCCTGCCCCCGCCGAGGGGAGGCGCGACTTCCGCTTGCGTCGCCGGCCGAAATCCGTATTTTCCGCCGCCTCCCAGGACGGCGGTCTGTGCGCAGCGTTCCGGGCGGGCCTGACCCGTCCCTTAGCGCACCGAACCATCGTGGCGCGCCGGATCTTCCGCCGGCGGCCGCGCCGCCGACCGCATCGGAAGAGGATCAAGATGGCGCTCTACGAACACGTGGTGATCGCGCGGCAGGACATCTCGCCGCAACAGGCCGAGGCCCTTAACGACACGCTGAAGGGTTTGATCGAGGAAGGCGGCGGCCAGGTCGCCAAGATCGAGTACTGGGGCCTGCGGAACCTCACCTACCGCATCAAGAAGAACCGCAAGGGGCACTATTCCCTGCTGGCCATCGACGCGCCCGCGCCCGCGGTCAAGGAGATGGAACGCCAGCTGTCCATCAACGAGGACGTGCTGCGCTACATCACCATCCGCGTCGACGAACTCGACCTGGAGCTTTCGCCGATCCTGGCCCGTCGCGATCGGGAGCGCGAGCGTGAACGCGAGCGCAGCACGCCCCGCAGCGGCTACGACGAGATGGGCCTCTGAGGACCGAGAGATGACCGAAACCGCTCCCACGCCCGGCGCGCCCGCCGGTTCCGCTCCGGCCCGCCGGCCGTTCTTCCGCCGCCGCAAGGTCTGCCCGTTCTCCGGGGCCAATGCGCCCAAGATCGACTACAAGGACGTCAAGCTCCTCCAGCGCTACATATCGGAGCGCGGCAAGATCGTGCCCTCCCGCATCACTGCGGTGTCGGCGCCCAAGCAGCGGGAGCTGGCCCAGGCCATCAAGCGCGCCCGCTTCCTGGCGCTCCTGCCCTACGTCGTCCGGTAAGGGAGGACCATCATGAAGGTTGTTCTTCTCGAGCGCGTGGAGCGGCTCGGCGGCATCGGCGACGTGGTCACGGTGAAGGACGGGTTCGCCCGCAACTTCCTCCTGCCGCGCCAGAAGGCGCTGCGCGCGTCCACGTCCAACCTCAGGGTCTTCGAGGCCGAGCGCGCCCAGATCGAGGCGCGCAACGCCGATGCGCGCGGCGCCGCCGAGCGGGTCGGGGCGCGGCTCGCGGGGGAGGCCTATATTCTCATCCGCCAGGCCGGAGAGGGCGGTCAGCTCTACGGCTCGGTGTCGGCGCGTGACGTGGCCGAGGTGATCAACGAGGGCGCCAATCGTGTGGAGCGGAGCCAGGTCGTGCTCGACCGCCCGATCAAGTCGGTCGGCGTGCACGAGGTGAAGGTGCGCCTCCACCCCGAAGTCACGGTGTCGGTGCAGGTGAACGTCGCCCGCTCCGGCGACGAAGCGGAACGGCAGGCTCGCGGCGAGAACGTGATCAACTCGCAGTTCGACGAGGAACGCGCCGCCGCCCAGGCGCAGGCGCAGGACCTCTTCGAAGGCGGCGCCGGACAGCAGGAGTCGTCAGAGGCGTACTGACGCCGTCAGATTAATCAGGTGAACCGAAGGGGAGCCGGAGTTCCGGTTCCCCTTTCCCGTATCAGAAGGCGGGAGTTTCCACACCCTTCCACAGCGATGAACGCGCCACAGGGATAAGTCGGTTTCCAGAGCGCTCCGACGGCCACTCCTGTCGTGCCGGGCGCTAGAACGACGATCTCATGAACGTCGCCTTCGCCCTGCCGGGCGCTCCCGCCGCCGAGCCGGTCTCCACCGCTCCGCATAACCTCGATGCCGAACAGGCGCTCCTCGGGGCCGTGCTGTTCGACAATTCGGCTTATGAGCGCCTGTCGGACCGGCTGCAGGCGCGCCATTTCCACGAGCCGTTCCACCAGCGCCTGTTCGCCGCGATGGAGGAGCACATCAGGAAGGGCCAGCTCGCCGAGCCCATCATGCTTATGGAGCGCTTCCGGCGCGACCCGGCCTTCGAGGACCTGGGCGGACTGCGCTACCTCGCCGACATGGTGGACCGCGCGCCGCCTGCGGCCAATGCGGCCGACTACGCGCGGATCGTCTACGACCTGGCGCTGCGGCGCGAGGTGCTGCGCATCTCCGGCGACATGGCCAAGAACGCCGTGGAGGATGCCGAGACCGAGGCCCGCGAACAGATCGAGCAGGCCGAGCAACAGCTCTACAATCTCGCGGAGACCGGGGCCTCTTCCACGGGCTTCCAGGCCTTCGCCGACTCGCTGCAGGGCGCGGTGGAGATGACGGCGGAGGCGTTCTCCCGCGACGGCGGGCTGGCCGGCATGTCCACCGGGCTGATCGACCTCGACCAGAAGCTCGGCGGCCTGCACAAGTCCGACCTCCTGATCCTGGCGGGGCGTCCCTCCATGGGCAAGTCGGCGCTGGCGGCGAACATCGGCCTGCACGTGGCGCGGAACTACGCCTGGGAGCCCCAACCGGACGGCTCCCGCAAGACGGTGAACGGCGGCGTGGTCGCCTTCTACTCGCTGGAGATGTCGGCGGAGCAATTGGCCATGCGCATGCTGGCCGACGTCTCGGGCGTCTCCTCCGACCGTCTGCGCAAAGGCGAGATCGATCAGCACGAATTCTCCAAGGTTCGCGACGCGGCGCTGGAGATCCAGGACAGCCCCTTCTACATCGACGCCACCGGCGGTCTGTCGCTGGCCAAGCTTACGGCGCGCGCCAGGCGGCTGAAGCGCTCGGTGGGGCTGGACCTCATCATCGTCGATTACCTCCAGCTGGTCACGACCGCCGGTGATGGCCAGCGTGGCGTGGAGAACCGCGTGCAGGAGGTGAGCCAGATCACCATGGGGCTGAAGTCGCTGGCCAAGGAGCTGAGCGTCCCGGTTCTCGCCCTGTCCCAGCTCTCCCGCCAAGTGGAAAGCCGCGACGACAAGCGGCCGCAGCTCTCGGATCTGCGGGAGTCCGGCTCCATTGAGCAGGACGCCGACTGCGTCATGTTCGTCTTCCGCGAGGCCTACTACAAGGGCCGTGCCGAACCCCGGGAGGGCACCCCCGAACACCTGGAATGGCAGGAGGAGATGGATCGCATCCGCCACGTCGCGGAGGTGATCATCGGCAAGCAGCGCCACGGTCCGATCGGCACGGTGAAGCTCAGCTTTAACGACGATACCGTGCGCTTCGGCAACCTCGCACGCGAAGGCCGCTATGACCCGCACTGATCCGGGCGACGCGACGCTGCCACGCGAGGGCGCTACAGAGCGAGGTCGATCACTTGAAGCGGGGACGGGATTGACCTGCCTCAGCGCTCCAGGACGCGGAAGGTGAAGGCGTGGTCATCGTCCTGGCTGGCGGGGTGCGGCTCACGGCGGACCTCCCGCCAAGCCGCCATGTCGAGGGTGGGGAAGGTCGCGTCTCCTTCGACCTCCGCCTCGACCTCTGTGAGGTAGAGTCGGCGCGCCTTCGGGAGCGCAAGGGCGAAAAGCGCCGTGCCGCCGATCACGCAAACCTCCTCGGCCCCGTCCTCCTCCGCCTGCTCGCGCGCCATGGCGAGCGCGTCCTCGAACCGCTCGCACACCACCGCACCTTTCGGCTCGAAGGTCCCGTCGCGGGATAAAACGAGGTTGGCGCGGCCGGGCAGAGGCTTCTTCGGCAGGCTGTCCCAGGTCTTGCGGCCCATGATCACCGGCTTGCCGGAGGTGGTCGCCTTGAAGAGGGCCATGTCGCCCTTGAGCCGCCAGGGCAGGGCGCCCGCCCGGCCGATCACGCCGTTGCGCGCCCGGGCGGCGACGATGGCCAGCCGCAGCGAGGTCAAACCGCGACCGGGGCCTTGATGTGCGGATGCGCCTGATAGCCTTCCAGCCGGATGTCTTCCAGGCCGAAGGCGAAGAGGTCGGTCCTGGGCGCGAGCAGCAGGCGAGGCGGCGGCAGCGGCGCACGGCCGAGCTGCAGCTGCGCCTGCTCCAGATGGTTCACGTAGAGGTGCGCATCGCCAAGGGTGTGGACAAACTCGCCGACCTCGAGCCCCACCACCTGCGCGACCATGTGGGTCAGGAGCGCATAGCTCGCGATGTTGAACGGCACGCCGAGGAAGAGGTCGGCCGAGCGCTGGTACAGCTGGCAGGAGAGCCGGCCTTGCGCCACGTAGAACTGGAACAGGCAGTGGCAAGGCGGCAGCGCCATGTCATCCACGTCCGCCGGGTTCCAGGCGGAGACGATGTGGCGGCGGCTGTCCGGGTTGGACCTGAGGGCCTCAATCAGACGGCCGATCTGATCGATCGAGCGCCCGTCTGGCGCAGCCCAGGAACGCCACTGCTTCCCGTACACCGGTCCAAGGTCGCCTTCCGGATTTGCCCACTCATCCCAGATGCCGACGCCCCGATCCTGGAGCCACCGCACATTGGTGTCGCCCCTCAGGAACCATAGGAGTTCCGCGGCTATAGACTTGAAGTGCACCTTCTTGGTGGTGAGAAGCGGGAAGCCAGCGGCGAGGTCAAAGCGCATCTGTCGGCCGAAGACCCCGCGCGTTCCGACCGCGGTCCGATCATCGCGATCGACACCCTGCGCCAGCACCTCGGCGAGCAGGTCCAGGTACGGTTGCTCGGGCGCGGCTGTGACGGTGGGAAGGGGACGAATAAGGGCGTTCATGACCCTCGCCAGGTTGACCGGGATTCGGGGTGGCCGAAAGTCTCCCGCGCTTGATCACCTGTGGAGAAGAGCGGAGCGGCGGCGATGCGTCCAGCTTGCCCGACGGGGGGCGACCTCCTACACCGCGCGCTTTCCCCAGCGGATTCGGATCGGACGCTTGAGCCTCGCCTTCCTCTTCCCCGGACAGGGCAGCCAGGCGGTCGGTATGGGCGCCAGTCTGGCGGACGCCTTCCACTGCGCCCGCGAGGTGTTCGAGGCGGTGGACGAGGCGCTCAGCCAGCACCTCTCGCGGCTGATCTGGGAGGGGCCGGAAGCCGATCTCACCCTGACTGAGAACGCCCAGCCTGCTCTCATGGCGGTCAGCCTGGCGGTGGCGCGCACGCTGGAGGAGGAGTTCAACATCGGGGTGGATGGAGTCGAGTTCGTCGCCGGCCATTCGCTCGGCGAGTATTCCGCACTCGCGGCGGCCCGCGCCTTCAGCGTGGAGGACGCCGCCCGGCTGCTGAAACTCCGCGGACGGGCGATGCAGCAGGCCGTGCCGGTGGGCCAGGGCGCCATGGCCTCGCTGATCGGTCCCAAGGTCGACGTGGCATTGGCCGAGCAGGCGGCGGACGAGGGCGCTCGCGCAGGCGTGTGTGTGGTGGCCAATGATAACAACCAGGGTAATGTGGTCATCTCCGGGGACCGGCCCGGCGTCGATGCCGCGGTCGCGGCGGCCAAGGCTCTTGGCGCCCGCGCGATTCCGTTGAACGTGTCCGCGCCCTTCCACTGTCCCCTGATGGGGCCGGCTGCCGAGACGATGGCGCAGGCGCTGGGTGCCACCGCCATCCAGGCGCCGAGAACGCCCTTGGTCGCCAACGTCACGGCGCGCCCGGTCAGCGACCCTTTGGAGGTCCGCCGCCTCCTCGTTGAACAGGTCACCGGGCGGGTGCGCTGGCGCGAGAGCGTCGGCTGGATGGCGGGGGAGGGCGGCGTCTCGCGCTTCGTGGAATTGGGGGCCGGCAAGGTCCTCAGCGGCATGGTCAAGCGGATCGCGCCCCATGTGGAGGCGGAGGCTGTGAACAGCCCTTCCGACCTCGAGAGCTTCGCCCAGAGTCTCTGAACGGCTGCAGGCGCATCGACGGAGTAGAGATGTTCGATCTCGGCGGCAGGACCGCGCTCGTGACGGGCGCGTCGGGGGGAATCGGGCGCGAGATAGCCCGCGCCCTACACGGCCAGGGCGCTTCGGTCGTGCTGTCCGGCACGCGTGAGGCGGCGCTCCAGGCGCTGGCGGACGAACTCGGAACCCGCGCCGTCGTCGTGACCGCAAGCCTGTCTGACGGAGCGGCGGTGGACGCTCTGGTCGGCACCGCCGAAGGGGCCGCCGGAGCGCCGCTCGACATCCTGGTCTCCAACGCCGGGCTGACCCGCGACAACCTCCTGGTCCGCATGAAGGACGAAGAATGGACGGAGGTGCAGCAGGTGAACCTGGAAGCCTACTTCCGGCTCTGCCGCGCCGCGACCCGGGGCATGATGCGGCGTCGCCATGGACGGCTGATCGGCGTGACCTCCGTGGTGGGGGTCACCGGCAACCCGGGTCAGGCCAACTACGCCGCGTCCAAGGCCGGGATGATCGGCTTCTCCAAGGCCTTGGCCCAGGAGGTCGCCGCCCGCGGCATCACGGTGAACTGCATCGCGCCCGGCTTCATCGCCAGCCCCATGACCGAGGCGCTGAACGAGGCGCAGCGCGCGGTGATCATGGGGCGAATACCGGCCGGGCGCCTTGGAGAGGGCGGCGAAATCGCGGCGGCCTGCGTCTACCTCGCAAGCGTAGAAGCCGCTTACGTCACGGGTCAGACACTTCACGTCAACGGTGGAATGGCGATGATCTGAAGGCCGCCGCACCCCGGTTTGCGAGCCGCTAGTCTCGCAAAAAGGAGTGTGCTACGCCTCGCTTCGACGGCCGGGCTCGGTATATCCGGGCACCGGCCGTCGACTTTAATGGCGGTCGAGTCGTCCCGTTCGGGTGCTCTCGGCCTACTTTGATCGCTCTTTCAGGAAGAGGGGCTCGCCCTAATGTCCACCGACGTCCTTGAACGTGTCCGTAAGATCGTGATCGAACACCTGGACGCCGATCCCGAGAAGGTGACCGAGAAGGCCAGCTTTATCGACGACCTGGGCGCCGACAGCCTCGACAATGTCGAGCTGGTGATGGCCTTCGAGGAGGAGTTCGACATCGAGATTCCCGACGACGCCGCCGAGCACATCCAGACCGTCGGCGACGCGGTGAAGTTCATCCAGGAGCGCCTGGGCCAGTAGGCCGGCCCGTCGCCTCGTCCCGCCGTCCGCGCGCTCGCGCCTCCGGCGGGAGCGGCGGTGCGGACGGCCAGGGATAAGCTGACACATGCGTCGCGTCGTTATCACCGGCATCGGTCTGGTCACCCCGCTCGGCTGGGGGACGGAGGTCAGCTGGAAAGCCCTGATCGCCGGCCGGTCCGGCGCAAACCGCATAACCGCCTTTGATCCGGAGGGTTACGCCTGCCAGATCGCCTGTGAGGTCCCACGGGTGAATGGCCGGGGGGGCGGCGGCCCCGGTGTCGAGGGCGCGTTTGATCCCGACCAGGTCCTGTCCCCCAAGGACCAGCGCAAGGTTGACGACTTCATCCTCTACGCGATCGCCGCGTCCGACGAGGCGGTCCGCGACGCCGGCTGGACCGAGCCCAGCGAAGCGGAGAAGCTCAGGACCGGTGTGATCCTCGGCTCGGGCATCGGGGGGCTGAACAAGATCGCCGAGACGACGCTGGAGCTGGAGGCCAAGGGTCCCCGCCGCGTCAGCCCCTTCTTCATCCCGTCGGCGCTCATCAACCTGGCGTCGGGCCATGTCTCGATCCGCTACGGCTTCAAGGGGCCGAACCATGCGGTGGTGACCGCCTGCGCCACCGGCGCGCACGCCATCGGCGACGCCACCCGCATGATCCGCTACGGTGACGCCGACGTCATGGTGGCGGGCGGGGCGGAGGCGGCGGTCGGCAAGCTCGGCATCGCCGGCTTCATCGCCTGCCGTGCGCTCTCCACGGGTTTCAACGCCACGCCGGAGCGGGCCTCGCGTCCCTACGACCAGGATCGCGACGGCTTCGTGATGGGCGAGGGCGCAGGCTCGCTGGTGCTGGAGGAGTACGAGCACGCCAAGGCGCGCGGCGCGAAGATCTATGCGGAGGTCCTGGGCTACGGCCTGTCAGGCGACGCCTTCCACATTACCGCGCCGGTCTCCGACGGCAACGGCGGTTTTCGCGCGATGGAAGCGTCGCTGAAGGACGCCCGCATCACCCCTGACCGGATCGACTACATTAACGCGCACGGCACCTCCACGCCGCTCGGCGACGAGATTGAGCTCGGGGCGATCGAGCGGATGCTGGGCGACAGCGTGGACAAGGCGGCGATGTCGTCAACCAAGTCCGCCATCGGCCACCTCCTCGGCGCAGCGGGATCGGTGGAGGCCGCCTTCACCGCGCTCGCGATCCGCGACCAGATCGCGCCGCCGACAATCAACCTGGATAACCCTTCGGTGCAGACCCGGCTCGACCTCGTCCCGCACAGGTCCAAACCGATGGCGATCGAGGTGGCGCTCTCCAACAGCTTCGGCTTCGGCGGCACCAATGCTTCGCTCGTGCTCGCCAAGGTTCGGTGAGCCGGCGAGCTGGCCCCCCGCCCTTCGACGATGGTCGTCGGCCCGTGTTCGCCGGGCTTCTGGGCGCGGGCGCGACCCTGCTGGTGATCGCCCTCCTCTCCGCCGCGCTCGGCGCTTGGATTTACCAGGGGGCAGGGCCGCGGGCCCGTCGTGGAGCCTCCACCACGGTGCTGCTGCGTCACGGCGCCGGGCTTGCGGAGATCGGAGCGGACCTGCAGCGGGCCGGGGCCATCCGCTCCACGCCCGTCTTCATGGCCGCCGCCCAGCTTACCGGCACGGCGCGCCACATCCGGGCAGGCGAGTATGCCTTCCCGAGCCGCGCCTCGCTTGCGGCCGTGCTCCGCCGCATGCGCCTTGGCCAGATCGTGCACCACCGCATCACCATCCCAGAGGGGCTGTCCTCGCGACAGGCGATGGCTGTGCTCGACCGTAGCGAGGTGCTCGCCGGACCGGCCCAGACCCCGCCCGAAGGCGTCCTGCTGCCGGAGACCTATGAGGTCGTGCGCGACGATAGCCGGGCGGCGCTGGTGAAGCGTATGATGAGCGACCGCGACCGGCTCCTGGCGGTGCTTTGGGCGCATCGCCAGCCCGGCCTTCCGTTCGCCGACGCCATGGAGGCCGTGACGCTCGCCTCCATCATCGAGAAGGAGACGGCGCTCGCCACGGAGCGGCCGCACGTGGCCGCCGTCTACATCAACCGCCTGCGCCGGGGCATGAAGCTGGAAGCGGATCCAACCGTGATCTACGGCATCACGCACGGGTCGGGTCCGCTCGGCCATGGCCTACGTGCGTCCGAACTCTCTGCGCCGACGCCCTACAACACCTATGCCTCGTCGGGCCTGCCCCCCACGCC
This sequence comes from uncultured Caulobacteraceae bacterium, assembly GCA_964249365.1. Taxonomy (GTDB): domain Bacteria; phylum Pseudomonadota; class Alphaproteobacteria; order Caulobacterales; family Caulobacteraceae; genus CAHJWH01. The sequence continues at coordinate 15,407 of CAXUCS010000008.1, forward strand.
GATCGACAACCCGGGCCGGGCCTCGCTCGCCGCGGTCCTCGATCCGGCGCAGAGTTCCGATCTCTACTTCGTGGCGGACGGCTCGGGCGGCCACGTCTTCTCCGCCACCCTCGCGCAGCACGAGAAGAACGTGGCTCGCTGGCGTGTGTTCGAGAAGGCTCAGGCCGAACACGAGGCGTTGGCCGGGGCGCCGCTTCCGCCGGGCGGCTTGGCGGCCGGGGCCAAGCCGCCCGGTCGCTTCGTTCCGATCGAGCACCGCTGACGCCGTGCCCGAACCTTCCCCCTCATCGAAGGCGGTTCGTCGCGGCCTGATGCTCGTGATCTCCAGTCCATCGGGGGCCGGCAAGACCTCGCTGTCGCGCCGCCTTGTCGCCGACCATGCCGATTTGGAACTCTCCGTCTCCTGCACCACCCGCGATCCGCGCCCGGGCGAGCAGGAGGGGCGGGAGTACCGCTTCATCGACCGTTCCGCGTTCGACGTCCTGGTCAGGGAGGACGCCTTCCTGGAATGGGCGGAGGTGCACGACAACCGCTATGGTTCGCCGCGGGCGCCGGTCATGGCGGCGCTGGAACGCGGGCGCGACGTTCTGTTCGACATCGACTGGCAAGGCGCCGCGAGCGTGGCGGATCAGGCGCCGGCCGATGTCGTCAGGGTCTTCGTACTGCCGCCGACCATGGCGGACCTCCGCCGCCGCCTGTTCGCCCGCGCCCAGGACGGAGAGGAGGTCATCGAGCGTCGGTTGCAGCGCGCCCCGGACGAGATCGCCCGTTGGGCCGCCTATGATTACGTGCTCGTAAACGACGACTTCGATCGCGCCTATGTCGACCTCGCCCACATCTACCATGGCGAAAAGCTCAGGCGGAGGCGCAACCCTTGGCTTGCCGGTTTCGTGGGGGACCTTCTCAGCTGAGCGACGTCCTCACTCCGGAGGCGGCGCGACCTGTCCAGTGGAAAGGGTCGCGCCGACCGAGGCGAGCATGACCGCCGCCACCGCCAGGAGCTGACGGAGCCCGAGCCGTTCGTGCAGGAAGACCAGACCCATGAAGGCGGCGCTCGCTGGCTCGATACTCGTCAGCACGCCGTAGATGCGCGCCGGCAAACGCGTCAGCGTGACCATCTCGAGCGAATAGGGCAGGGCGCTGGAGAAGACGGCGACCATGATCGCCGTCGGCAGCAGCGCGGGTGTCAGCAGGGCCATCCCGGCGTGCGCGAGACCGACCGGGACCGCGATACAGGCCGCCACCGCCATGCCGAACGCGGCGGTGGCCGCGCCGTGCTCGCGGCCGGTCTTCTGGCCGAAGACGATGTAGAGCGCCCAGCAGGCTCCCGCGCCGAGCGCATAGGCCGCTCCGATGAGGTCCAGGGCGGCCGATGAACGCGGGGCCGGCAGCAGCATCAGGAGGCCGACTGCGGCGAGCGCTGCGCAGGCGAAGTCACGTGACCGGCGCGACGACATGACCGCGACCGCGAGCGGGCCGGTGAACTCCAGCGCCACCGCGAGCCCGAGCGGGACGGTGCGCAGCGCCATGTAGAAGAGCAGGTTCATGCAGCCGAGCGAGGCGCCGTAGGCGAGGAGCGGCGGCGCCGTCGCCCGGGTGATCCGGACGCGCCAGGGCTTCATGATCGGCGCCAGCATGACGGCGGCCAGCCCGATCCGGAGCGCGGTCGCGCCCTGCGCCCCCACGGCGGGGAAGAGGCCTTTGGCCAGGGATGCGCCGTACTGGAACGACAGCATGGCCACCACCAGAGTCCCGATCGGCAGCCAGGGCGAGGTGGCCACGCGCGAGCGGGCGATCGTCAGGACGGACATGACGGAACGGCTCCCCGGGATGCCCATGCCACGCCTGCTCGCCCAGGACTATGGCGGGAGTTGCTGCGCCAGCCGGAGGAACCCCGCCACATCCACCGTCTCCGCCCGAGCGTCGGGAGGCACGTCGGAGGCGGCGAGCAGGGCCTCTCCGCCGAGCGGTTTGAGGCTGGAGCGCAGCATCTTGCGGCGCTGGCCAAAGGCGTGGCGGGTGACGCGCTCCAGTCGTCCGGTAAGCGACGCGTCCGGGCCGTCGGCGCGGCGGTCGAGCCGCACGACGGCGGAGTCGACCTTGGGCGGCGGCGTGAAGGCGCGGGCAGGCAGGCGCAGCACCACCTCTGTCTGACAGAGCGCCTGGGCGAGCACCGACAGGCGTCCGTAGCTCCCGCTATCGGGAGCGGCGGCGATGCGGTCCGCAACCTCTCGCTGGAACATCAGGCTCATGGAGGCGGGTCGGAACGGGCCGGTCAGCCAGCCGATCAGGAGCGGCGTCGCCACATTGTAGGGCAGGTTGGCCACCACGCGCGCGGGCCGTCCCGGAGCGTGGTCGGCCAGGAGCGCCGCCCCGTCGGACTCCAAGGCGTCGCCCTCCACCACCTGCAACCGCCCATCGGCGGCCCCTGAGAGGTCGGCGAGCAGGTCGAGGAAGCGTGGATCGCGTTCCACCGCGACCACGCGCGCGCCCTCCTCCAGGAGCGCCCGGGTCAGGCCGCCCGGGCCGGGACCGACCTCCAGCACCGCGCAGCCCTCCAGCGGCCCGGCCAGGCGGGCGATCTTGCGGGTGACGTTGAGGTCCAGCAGGAAGTGCTGGCCGAAACGCTTGTCGGCCAGAAGCCCCCGCCCGGCGAGCGCCTCGCGGAGCGGCGGAAGTCCGGCGAGGCTCACGCCGCGGCGGACGCGGCCTGGTCGCGGCGGCTGGCGATGTCACGGGCGGCGCGGATGGCCGCGATGAGGCTGTCCGGCCGCGCCAGTCCGCGACCTGCGATGTCGTAGCCGACGCCGTGGTCCGGCGAGGTGCGCACGATGGGCAGGCCGAGCGTAATGTTCACGCCGCCCCAGAAGTCCAACGTCTTCACCGGGATGAGCGCCTGGTCGTGATAGAGGCAGATGACCGCGTCGTAGCGGCTGCGGGCGGCGTCGTGGAACAGGGTGTCGGCCGGAGCCGCGTCACTGCAGCTGACTCCCAAACTGCGGAGCTTGGCGGCCGCCGGGTTTACCACCTCGATCTCCTCGCGCCCGAGCGCACCGCCCTCGCCGGCGTGAGGGTTCAGCCCCGCCAGCGCCAGCCGCGGATAAGGGATGGCGAAGTCACGCGACAGGGCGGCGGCGGTGACGCGTCCTACCTCCACGATGCGGGCGGTCGTGAGCGAGCGGATCGCGTCCAGGAGCGACGCGTGGATGGTCACCAGCACCGTGCGCAGGCTTCCCGTCGCCAGCATCATCACCGGGCCGCGCGGGCCGTCCAGGCTCGCGCCCGCGGTCAGGTCGGCGAGGAACTCGGTATGGCCCGGGAAGCTGAAGCCGGCATCGTAGAGCGGCTTCTTGGCGATCGGTGCAGTGACCAAGCCGCTGACCGCGCCGGAGAGCGTCAGGCCCGCTCCCGTCTCTATCCAGCGCAGCACCGCGGCGGCATAGCGAGGCGACGGCTTGCCGGCCACCACGGGGTTGAGCAGCGGAAGGTCGAGAACAGGAAGAGCGTTGGGGAAAACATCCGACGCCTCGCCCGGCGCGCCCACCCGGCGCACCCCGGAAGCGCCCATCCCCGGTGATGCAGCCACCAGCGCGTCGTAGTCACCCACCACCACGAAGCTCGGTCCTGTGGCGCGCAGGGCCGTCCAGGCCTTGACGATGATCTCCGGTCCGATCCCTGCGGGATCGCCAAGGCTGACGGCCAGCGGGCGAGGCTTGGCCGGCGAGAGCCTCACCGGGTCTCGATCTCCGCGGAATTGCGCAGGTCGCGCAGATAGCGGCGGGCGAACATCGAGAGCTGTTCCCCTTTCAGTCGGTCGGTGACGTCGGCCCGGGTCGCGTCCTCCACGCCAGCGGCATGGCGCGAGCAGACGGCGATCAGGTGCAGGCCCACGTCGGTGCGGATGGGTTGCGACACCTCGCCGACCTTTAGGCTGTCGATCGCCGTGCGGAACTGTGGGCGGAGCTGGTTGACCGAGGTTTCGCCAAGGTCGGCGGAGAGCACGCCCTTGACCTTGTCCGACTGCGCTTCGAGGCTATCGCAGCTGGTGATGCGGCGGCGGAGCTTCATGAGCCGGGCCTGGGCATCGGCGACCTCGGCCTCCGTCGCGCCCGGTCCGAGGCTGATCGCAGCCTGCCGGAGGTCCACCACCTGATCGCTCGCGCCCGACTTCTTCTCCTTCAGGAGCACGATGTAGACGCCGCCGGAGGTGACGATCGGGTCGGACAGGTCGCCCGGCCGCATCTGCTCGACGGCGGCGCGGACCTCGGGCTTGAGGTTGCTGTCCACCACCCAGCCCGCCTCGCCCCCGTTGGCTGCGGTCGGCAGGGCGGAGAACTGACGCGCCACCGAACCGAACGGCGCGCCGCTCCTCATCTGGAGGATGAGCTGATGGGCGCCGTCCTGCGCGGCTTCCATGCCGCCGACGTGAGAGGCGTCGAGATAGATGAGGGCCAGATTGTACTGCGGCTTCAGCGAGGCCGCATTGGCCTGCTGCACCGCGCTCGAGATCTGGTTGTCGCCGATCACCACCGCGTCTCGGAAGCGCGCTCCGATGTAGTGCGTCCAGGACATCTGCGCCTTGATCTGGTCGCGCAACGTCCGAGGGTCGACGCCATCGCTCTGCAGGGTGGCGATCAGCTGCTGGCGGCTGATGCCGGATTGTTTGGCCATCTCCCCAATGCTGGAGTCGACTTCGTCGTCCTCCGGCTCCAGGTGAAGGTCCTTCTGCTTCTCCTCGATGGACTTGACCTCCTGCATCTCCAGCCGCTCGTCCACCAGGCCCCGCAGCGCCTCGCGCTCGATCTGGGCCATGTTGTCCTCGCTCGGCTGCACGCCGGAGGTGGCCACGAGCAGGCGCATGCGCTGGCGCAGGTCGTAGGAGGAGATCGGGTCGTCGTTCACCAGCGCCGCCACGCTCTCCGAGAGCTTCGGCTTCTCGGTGCGGATCGGGGCCACGGCGTCCACCGCGGGCGCGGGCCCGAGACGGATACCGTCTGAGAAGCCGCTCTGCGCCCGGGCCGCACCGACGGCTGAGGTGCAGGCGAGGACGCTAAGGACGGTGTGGAAGGCAAGACGACGCGGAGCACTCATCGGATCAATCCCTGGCCGGCGCACCCTTCATCACCGACTACCACGGCTGTTTGTGGGCGTCAGCGGAGAGGTTCCGCCGAGCGTGGACAGCCCGACCCGGACGGTGATGCTGTTGGACGTACCCAGCACGTTCGAGTCGGTCTCGTCGCGGGTATAGAGCACGTCCACGCGGATGCACTCATCCTGATATATCAGGTCCAGCTGGGCGATCGGGAAGTCGTAGTTCTTCAAGTCCCGCGACACAATGCCTCCCAGACCCCAGTGCCGGGTCAGGAAGACGTTGCCGCCGAGGAAGATGTCTTCCGAGCGCTGCAGGAGCGTTTCGCCGAGCGTCTCCGTCGCTGCGAGTTGCGGATTGGCGGCGAGCGTCGCCTCGGTGACCTGCTGACCTCCAGCCTCGTTGAGGTCGTAGGCGGCGTTGAAGTTGAAGCGGGGCGAGCTGTAGTTGAAGCCCGCCTCCTCCCGTTCCACCTCGCCCGCCTGCTGGCCCGACTCGCCGGCCGAGACCCGCGTGCGGGTGAAGAAGGACAGCCCCGGGATTGGCTGGGTGGTCGCCGCTATGACGTAGTCGGAGGAGGTGGCGCGCAGGCCCGAAAGCTCGGTGAACTGGTCGTCCTCCTGCGCCCGGAAGGTCCGGCCGACCAGCAGGCTGGCGTTCTGGCCCGTGCCCCAGGTGACCGTGCCGCGACCGCCGACGTTCAGCCTCTGGCCGCCTTCCAGAAGGTCGAAGCCGGAGAAGCGGTCGATGGAGAAGAGGTTGGTCTCGTCGTACTCGAACGCGGCGCTGTCCTCGTTGGGGATGTTCGGGTTGAAGTGGTAGACGGGCGACAGGTCCAGCTGCGCCAGCGGTTCCAGGGTGATCGCCGCGGCTCCCATCGGCTTGATGAAGGGCCAGCTGAGGTTCACGCCAGCCGTTCCCGCCAGTCGGGTCACCGTGCTGTCGCCGGGCTTCTCGATCAGACCGCCCTCCACGCCGTCGGAGGTAGGGACGAGCGTTCCGCCTGCGGGCGTCGCGCCCGTGAACCCCTGGACCAGCATGGGATCGGTGATCGAGTAGGCGTCACCCCGTCCAAACAGGAAGGGCTCGAAGCGCAGGCCGTTGTCCAGCGTGAAGCTCGAGCGCCAGTCGCCGCCAAGGCTGACGCGCCGGGAATCGGTGAAGCTTAATCCGGCGATCTGCGGTGCGCCCTTGGGCTGGCCGGCGGCGAAGTTGGCGTAGTTGGTCAGGTTGTTCGACGAGCCGTTATTCTGGAGCTGCACCTCGTCGGACTGGTTGCCCGTCGGATCGAAGATGGAGAAGACCCGGTCGCTGCGGCTGAGCGCCACCGCGCCCGCCTGCAGCCTGAGCTGTCCGCCGAGGAGGTCGTTGGGAGCGGTGTAGCGCGCCTCGATGAGGGGCGCGACGGCCGGGAAGGCCTTGGTGCTCTCGCCCAGGATCGTCGGAAGGGTGATGGTCGTGTTGTTCGGCCCGGCCTCGGTAGGGTTCCCGAACTCGCGCAGGCTCTGGAAGTCCAGGGCGGCGACGGAGACGTAGGAGTTGGCGTCCTCCCGCACCGTGTAGAGCTGGGAGATCAGCCGGTCGGTGTCGGCGGGGAACGGCCCGCGGTCGGTGTAGACGTCGTGGATGCCGTACCGGGCGAAGAAGGTCGGATCGGTCACCCGCTCCAGCCCAAAGCCCCAGACCCAGTTCTTGTCAGGCGTGACGTCGAACAGCCCGCGGCCCAGGATGTAGCTGCGGGACGTGTCCTTGTCGAAGAACTGCTGGTTGTTGAACTCTTCCGAGTAGGTGTAGCCCATCCGAAGGTCGATCATGCCGGAGTAGAACCGCTCCGTGTAGCGCACGTTGATGACCGGGTTCACGCGCGTGCTGATCATGGGCGAGACGATCAGGTCGGTGGAGGGGTTGAGCGCGAGGAGATACGGCTGCTGGTAGACGAAGCCCCGCCGCCGCGAATACTCGATCTTGGGGGTCAGAAGGCCCGACCGGCGCGGCGACGAAGGATCGGGGTGCCAGAAGATGGGCGCGTAGAAAACCGGTATGCCGAGCACGCGGATCACCGCGTTGCGGTAGTAGATCACCTGATGCTGGCGATCCTGGATGATCCGGCTGGCGCTGATCGACCAGCTCGGCGGCTTGGGGGAGCCATCCTGCGCGCAGATGTTGCAGGAGGTGTAGACGGCGTTGTTCAGCTGGTTGATGACGTCGTTGCGCCGTACCGCGGCGCCGGAGGTCAGGGTGGTGTTCCCCGTCTCGCGGGTGGCGAAGCCGAGCGCGACGGCGGCGCGGAACTGGTCGTCCAGCGTGATGTCGTCGCCGTAGATCACCGACTGGTCCGGATTGACCACCACGGCGTGGCCGATCGCGTGCGTTGCGCCGGTGACGGTGTTGTAGACCAGCTTGTCGGCGCGCAGGGTGCGGCCCTGGTAGCGGGCCTGGACGTGGCCGGTGGCGGTGACCAAGCTGTGGGGTTGGTCCTGTTCGACCATGTCCGCCTCCAGAAGGAGGTCGCGGGGGCCGAGGCCGTCGTCGGGGATTGGGGCGGCGGCCGTGCGGTTGCGCAGGTTGCCCTGCGGCTGAGCGGAGGCGGCGACGTGGCAGGCGAGCAGAGCAACGCCGGCCAGTAAGACGGCGCGCACGGTCCCGGCGAGCCGTTCGCGGGCTGGCGCACACTCCTTAGGGGCGAGATCGCGCAGGGCGCCTTGGCGCATACTTCGGACGAACCCCAAAGACAGTCCCACCCCCGAGCGTCCAGCTTCCTCCCTTGCGGGGCCCTCAGCCGTCAACCGTCTTCGGTATAACAAAGCAGGGTGAAGCCGCCGAGCAACGCTATCAGCGGGGGCGCCCAGGCGGCCAGGAACGGCGGGATCACCTCCGCCTTGCCGAGCGCGCCGCAGAATTGGTTGAAGAAGAAGAGGATAAAGCCGAGCGCCACGCCCGAGCCGGCGAAGCCGGCCAAGCCGCCGAGCCGCAGGAGCCGCAGCGAAAAGGCCGCAGCCAGGACCGACATACCGGCGAACATTACGGGAGTGGCGAGCAGGGTGTCGAACTGCATGCGGTAGAGGTTGGCGGAGAAGCCGGCGCCCTCCGTGCGCGCGATGATGAAGGGAAGGCTCCAGAACGACGCCTCCTGGGCCGAGGTGAAGTGCTGGAGCGCGGTTCGTTCGTTCAGAGTGGAGGCGATCGTCACCGCGGGGATGGTTATAGCCTGACCGCCGGGACCCGCCTCCTTCACCCCGCTGAGGAGCCACTGCCCACGCTGCAGTTGCGCCGTCGCCGCCTCGATCCGCCGTGAGAAGTGAGAGCCGCCCTGCCCATCCAAGCGATAGACAAAGAGGGTGACGTTCTGCAGGTTGACCCCTGTTCCACCAGTGGAAATGGCGCGGATGATGATCTGGGTGCGCCGGTCGCTCTGCCGCAGCCATATGGCCTTGTCCAGGATTTGGCCGGGAACGGTGGTCAGGGCGGTAA
>CAXUCS010000009.1:0-23892 GCA_964249365.1 uncultured Caulobacteraceae bacterium
TCGGCGGTTGGGCGCTGCTGGCCGTCGGCCTTTTCAACTCCATCATGTTCCCGACAATTTTCAGTTTGGCCAGCGAGGGTTTGGGACCGCGCACTGCTGAAGGGTCCGGCGTGCTTTGCACGGCCATAGTAGGCGGCGCCCTGGTGCCCCTAATCACGGGTCGCGTGGCTGACCTGACCGGTCTCAGGGACGCGCTCATCATCCCGGCCTTGTGCTACGCCGTGAGTCTCGCATTTGGCGTATACTCTGGGCATTGTGCGGCGGTCGCTACTAGTAGCGGCAGTCGCGATAGTGGGCAGGTTCGATGAAGGACTCTAGCACTAATCAACCGACACAGTTTGAGAGGAATAGCCGAGTGCGGCTCGAATTGCGCTTGACGAGGACACCTCAAGGTCTGTGACACGGACGACGCTAAACCGGATGAGTCGTGAACGCCGGAAGGGTCGCTCTCTGGCAGCCGTCGACAGCGAAAGAACGACCCGGAGCGGACCTTCCGCATCCTCATCCCCGTCCGTCATCCCGGCCGGAAGGCGCGAAGCGCCTGGAGAGCCGGGACCCAGCGCCACCGACCCTTACGGCTCCCTCTGCCGCCGCCCTTGAAGCTGGCCTTGGCCCAGATGGATTCGGGCACCGGGCGATCGCTAACAAACGGTGATCCGCCGCGTTCGCGAGAGCTGAAGGGTCTCGTCCCTTGGGCGCCGCTGATCGGTCGGGACCGTTGCTGGAGCACTCGCCAACCAGCTTCGAGTGTTCTGAACCCTTAAGGACGGTGCGAGCGACTCCGTCCGAACGCCGGCCCCAATCAACGCAGATCAGAACTGAGTTTCGGCCAGGGGTCCGCCGGCTGCGACGACGGGCAGAGCCTCGATCATCGATATGACGAACGAGCATGGTTCGCTGGCGCTCGGATTGCGCCAGACATGGTTGGTACCGCGCTGGACGACGACGTCGCCCGCCTTGAGCTCCAGGGTCTCGCCCCCGTCCAGTGTCATCTCCAGCCGGCCGCTCAGGAGCATCAGATAGTCGATGGAGTAGGTCCGGTGCATCGGCGAGGTGGCGTTCGGCCCGAGCTCGGTGAAGCGGAGGACGGAGCCGCCCGCCAGGGTCGCCCCCTGCGATCGCGAGGCGCCGTCCACGTCGGCGACATTGTCCGCCGGGACCGAGGCGGTGCTCCAGAGCACCGCGCTGCGGGCGTCGAAGCCCTCCAGCTTGGGCGCCTCTACCGCCTCGTCCGAAAGAACCACCGCGTGACCGGCGGAGTCGTGCGTGGTCACCACCCGACGAATCTTCTCAACCATCTGGATCATCCTCTCCAAGCCCGGCCGCGATCACGCCGCCCGCTGCGCCGCCACCGCTTCGGGTCGTGGCACGCTATCTCCGCGACCCGTCGGCGGGGACGGCGCCATGGCCGCTTCGAGCGAGGCCAGGGTCCGGCGGTAGGCGTCCACCGCCGCGTCCTTCACGGGGCCGTAGCCGCGGATTTCGCCGGCATGGTCCAGCACGGCCACGGCGGCGGCGTGGGTCGCCCCGTCGAGCCGGTCCAGCGTGCGCTCCACCAGCGCTTCGTACTCGCCGATCAGGCCGCGCTCCATCCGCCGGTGGCGCGTGTAGCCGAACGGGTCGGCCCAGCCGCCCCGCAGCTTCTTGCCCCGGGCCAGGAGCGCCAGCAGCGGGCGCAACGCTGAGCCGAACTCGCGCTTGGGCGGCCGACCGTCCACCAGCCGGCCGCCCAGGACGGGCGGCGCCATGTTGAAGGCCAGCCGGGCCTCATCGCCGAACTGCCGCCGGATTTCGTCGTGGAGCGCCGGGTCCGACAGCATCCTCGCCACCTCGTACTCGTCCTTGTAGGCGAGGAGCAGGTCAGCCAGGCGCATGCTCAAGCCCTTCATTGGCGAGAAGTACTTCACCTTCGGTGAGTAGCACGTCGGCGCTTCGTACAGGCAGGTGCGCGTGGAGGTGTCGCCGCCCTTGGAGATGCGCCCCTGCCGATCGACTTCGCCGGGCTGGTGACGGGTCAGGGTTCAGCCCGAGATAGGGACCGACAGCGCGGGCATGCTTGAACCCCTCTGGCGTGTCGACGACGGACAGGAAGGCGACGGCGTTGACGGGGCCGACTCTGGGCCCGGTCATGAACACTGCCGATCTGAGCGGCCGTCGTGAGACTTTGCAGCTCTCCTGTGTAGGATTGCACACATGAGCGGCCGCGACCTGAACTGGAACGACCTCCGTTTCTTCTTGGCCGTCGCCCGCTCGCGAACGCTTTCCAAGGCCGGGCGGCGCACCGGCACCGACCACGCCACAGTGGGCCGCCGCATCCTCGCGCTGGAGGAGTTATATATTACTCGGCGTGCAGCTCTTCAAACGCAATCCGCGAGGCTATGACCTGACCCAGCGTGGCGCGGCGCACTTGGCCCTGGCCGGCGCGGTCGAGACGGAGATGGCCCGCTTCGAGGAGGCCGCCGCTGACCGCTGTCAGTTCCAGAAGGCGCCTGCAGCGCAGACCACGGAGGATCAGCGGTTTAGCGACCATGGTGTCGCCAGCCCTGTTCAGAAGGCGACTGCAGTGAACACTCCGTTTACCAGAAGCCACCTTCAGTGCGCGGCATGTCCACCGGAAGTGCTATTCAGCAGCAAGACGCCGTTGACGACGCGACGGCCGACAATCGCTTGTCGGAGCGCGGCCTTCTCACCCTCTCCGAGAAGGCGTGGTCCGAGGCGAAGCGACGGGGCCTCATCATCGCGCCCCTCGCGGAGGGCGACGTGGTCTCGGCGACCGCGGCGCGGGCGGCCGGGGCGGAGCTCGGGCTGTCGGAGCGCAGCATCTACAACCTGGTGAAGCGCTACCGGCGATCCGGAGGACTGCTGGCCGCGCTGGCCCGGTTTCCTCGTCCGGCGGACGTGGCAAGCCCCGCCTTCGCCGCCCGGCCGAGCAGCTGATCGCCGAGGCGATCCGGGACGAGTACCTCACCCGGCAGAAGAAGAAGCCTGAGGCCGTGGTCCGCGCGGTCAGAGACAGGGCCCGCGCAGCGGGTATGCCGGCGCCTTCCGCCAACACCATCCGTGCGCGCGTTGGGGCGGTGAAGGCCGAATTGACCGCCAAGCGCCGCGAGGGGGTCAAATCCGCGGCCGCGCGACGGTTGCAGCCGGCCGCGGGCGTGACGCCCGACGCCGGCGCCCCCATGGCGGTGCTGCAGATCGACCATACGCAGGTGGACATCATCCTGGTGGATGAAGCCCATCGCAAGCCGATCGGCCGTCCGTGGCTAACGGTGGCAATCGACGTCTACAGCCGCTGCATCGCCGGCTTCCTTCTCTCGCTCGACCCGCCCTGCGCCACGAGCGTCGGGCTTTGCCTCACCCATGCCGCGCTTCCGAAGGAGGCGTTCCTGAATCGGGTCGGCGTCGAGGGCTTCTCCTGGCCCGTTCAGGGGCGGCCCGGACGGCTTTATGTCGACAACGGCGCGGATTTCCACTCGCAGGCGCTGACGCGCGGCTGCGAGCAGCACGGGATCGAGCTGGACTACCGGCCCGTCGCGACCCCGCATTTCGGCGGCGTGGTGGAGCGCCTGATCGGAACCGTCATGCAGATGGTGCATGAGCTGCCGGGGACCACCTTCTCCCACCCCGGCGAGCGGGGCGACTACGACAGCGATGGCGCCGCCTGCCTCACGCTGGCCGAGCTTGAGCGATGGCTGACCCTGGCGATCGTCGGCCGCTACCACGGCGAGGTGCACGACGGCTTGGACGAGCCGCCTCTGGCGCGCTGGCGGCGTGGGGTGGAGGTCCACGGGCGTCCCCGCGCCGTCGGCGACGCCAGGACCTTCCTGATCGACTTCCTCCCGGTGCTGCGCCGGCGCGTCACCCGCGAGGGCGTTAGGGTCGATCACATCAGCTACTATAGCGAGGCGCTCCGGCCCTGGATCGCCGACCGAGCGAGTCTGGGGTCATTCCTGATCCGCCGCGACCCTCGCGACCTCTCCCGTGTCTTCGTGCTCGACCCCGAAGGCGGCGTCTATGTCGAGGCGCCCTGCGCCCGCCAGGAGCGACCGTCGATAGCCTGTTCGAGCACCGCCAGGCCGTGGCGCAGATCAAGGCAGAGGGGCGCGCCCAGGTCGACGAGGAGGCGATCTTCCGCGCGGTCGAGGCCCAGCGCCAGACCGTACAAGCCGCCGCGGCGCGCACACGGTCGGCTCGACGCCGCGTCGCCCGTACGCCGCCAGCGGCAGGTCCATCGCCGCCACCTCCCGGCAGCGCGGCGCCAGGCTCTCCTGACGTGGACGAGGCTCCAGTCCAGGTCGGCCAGCTCTACTCCGTGACACCATGGTGAGGACGGCCGGCATGGACCTTGACCACCTCCTGCCGGCCGCACGTCTCGCCGCCGCCCTGCCTGATGACGGCCGTGTCGACCTGATCCTCGGTTCGGAGTGCTGGATCGGCTACCCGCGTGCGCAAGCGGTGCTGGGCCGCCTGCATCAGCTCTATAGGTACGGCCCCGGCCGGGTCCGGCCGCCGAACGCCATCCTGGTCGCCCCTAGCAACAACGGCAAGTCCACGCTAATCGAGCGCTTCCGGCGCGACCACCCGCCGCCGCCAGGCGCCGACGAGGGTGCGGAGGCCGAGACCCTCCCGGTCGTGGTGGTGCAGATGCCGAGCGAGCCGACCGTGACCCGCTTCTACGCCGCCCTGCTTCATGAGCTGGGCGCGCCGCGGCTGCGCACCGGCCCGGGGCGGCGCAAGCAGGACCTGGAGCGCATGGCGCTGGACATCCTGCGGGCCGTCCAGACCCGGGTGCTCGTCATCGACGAGCTCCACAACCTCCTCGGTGGCAGGCAGGACGCCCGGCGTGAGTTCCTGAACCTGCTCCGCTACCTCGGTAACGACCTGCGCATCCCGATCGTGGGCGCGGGCACGCGCGACGCGCATATCGCGATCCGGACCGATCCTCAGCTGGAGAACCGCTTCGAGCCGCTCACCTTGCCGGTGTGGGAGGCCGGCGAGGAGACCGCGACCCTGGTGGCGAGCTTCGCCGCTTCGCTTCCGCTGCGGCGGCCCTCGCCGGACCTGGCCAGGGCGGCCGTGCTCCGAACACTCCTCGAGCGTACCGGCGGCGTCATCGGCGAGGTCCTCAGCCTCCTGCGGGCCGCGGCCGTGACCGCCATCGAGAACGGCAATGAGAGGATCACGGCGGCCGTCCTCGCCGATGCCGGCTACCTCGGGCCAGAGGAACGGCGCGCGCGGCTGGAGCGCGACCTCGCCCGCCGCGCGGCGTAGCCGCGGTGCGACGCCTGCCCCTGCATCCGCAGCCGCTGCCGGACGAGGCGCTTTCGTCATGGCTGTGGCGGCTGTCGCAGGCCTATGGCCTGACGCCCGACGTCTTCACCCGGGCGGCGCTGGATCTGCCCATTTCCGACAGCCACCTCGGCGCGCTGGACGCCGATCCGCCTCCGGAGCTGCTCGCGCGCCTCGCGGACCGGACCGGCGTTTCGCTGGAGCGCGTTCGGGTGACCACCCTGGCCGGCTACGGCGAGCTCCTGTTCGGAGCCGGTCCTTCTCCCTCCATTCCGGCCCAGGCGCGGTTGAAGGATTATGTGCTCGCCTTCCCGAACCTGGCGCCGGCTTGGCCACGCGAGGCGGCCGACATCTATGGTCTGGACCAGGGCTGGCGACCCTGGGTCTGCAAGGACCTCCTCGGGTTCAGCCCGCAGGCCTGTAGAGGGTGCTTGGCGGAGGGAGCCGTTCCCTACGTTCGCATCCACTGGCGCCCGGCGTGGATGCTGAGCTGCCCTTTGCATGGTGAGCTGCTCGAGCCGATCCCGCTGCTTCCGCACGTGCTGGAGGCGTCGCAGGCCGGCGCTTCGGCGCGTCGCGCTCCTCGCCAGGTGCTAGCCTTGGACCGGATGACCTACGAGGCCGTGACGCGAGGATCGGTGGAGGCTCCCTCCGGCGAGCGGGTTTCGGCGGCCGTCTGTCTGCGCGCGTTGCGCGCGCTCATCGACGAGATGTTGCGCCCCTCCGGCCAGCTGAAGGGGCGGGCTTACGCCTCCGTGCGTCACCTCTGGCGTATGATCGATCTCGAGTTCCACGCCGGCATGGGCGCCAAGTCGATCTACGAGAGCCTGACGGTCGAGCGCCGCGAGCTGTCGATGACCGTCACCGCGTTGGCCTTCGAGCACCTCGCGACCAACCCAGTCGAACCCGTGAGCGGCATGACACGCTCCATCTTCCAGCCGCCGCCCACCCCGGAGCCGTTTCCGCCGCCGGCGGAACCTCCTCCAGAGGCCTGGAAGCCTGTCGGGCTCGATCGGCGGCTGGCCGCGGCTCGCCGGGACTTGGCCGAGGCGTATGATCTCCGTTGGATCTTGCGCTACAAAGCGACCAAGGCCGAGAAGCTGCAATGGGACTTCTACCTGGCCGTGAACGGCGTGCCGATCGTCACCTCGCCGCCTTGGGCGGGCGAGGAGGTGGAGGCGGCCTGACCCGCTTACGTCCATCTTTCCCTTGCGGCCCTGCCCAGCCGATCCGCTCCAGCGTGCCGGCGAGCGTGGAGCGCGGGACCTTGAAGGTGCGGCACACCGAGGCCTTGCTGGCGCCGCCGTCCAGCGCGGCGACGATCAGCTCCACCTTCTCCGGATCGACTGAAGGCGGTCGGCCGCTGTCAATGGCGGTCTAATCCTCCCCATTTCGGGCGAAGTAAAATTCCCCACTTCGGGCGAGGTAAAATTCCCTAGAGCACGCCCCGCTTACTCCGACTCGCGGCGGGGATTCCCGTCGCCGCCGAACGATGATTCTGTCGTGCTGGAGCGACGGAGAGGCGGATGGCTCGGGCTTACAGCCAGGACCTGCGGGAGCGGGTGCTTGAGGCGGCGACGAAGGGAATGTCGGCGCGTCAGGCGGCCGAGCGCTTTGGGGTGGGAGTGTCCACCGCCATCGTATGGGTGCGCCGCTCGCGGCTGAACGGCGAGCGATCCGCCCGGCGGCAAGGTCAGCCCAAGGGCTCCAAGCTGGACGCTCATCGCGGCTACCTGCTGGGGCTGGTGGAGGCGACGAGCGACATCACGCTGAAGGAGATGCAGGCGCGCCTTCGCGAGGAGAAGGGTGTGGCGGCCGGGATCGGCACGCTGTGGCGCTTCTTCCGGGGCCAGGACTACACGGTCAAAAAAAACGGCTCACGCCGCTGAACAGGATCGGGAGGACGTGCTCGCCCGGCGGGAAACTTGGTTCGAGGGCCAGCTTGATCTGGACCCGGCCAAGCTCGTCTTCATCGACGAGACGGGCGCCTCGACCAAGATGGCGCG
The DNA here is from genome assembly GCA_964249365.1 of uncultured Caulobacteraceae bacterium. GTDB lineage: Bacteria > Pseudomonadota > Alphaproteobacteria > Caulobacterales > Caulobacteraceae > CAHJWH01. Next base: position 7,296 of record CAXUCS010000009.1, read on the forward strand.
CACGCGCGGGCGGGCTCCTCGGGGCGAGCGACTGCGGGCCGGCGTTCCTCACGGCCATTGGAAGACCACGACCTTCGTCGGCGCGCTGCGGCTCGAAGGCATGACCGCGCCGATGGTGCTCGACGGGCCCATGACCGCGGCCTGGTTCCTGGCCTACGCCGAGCAGGTGCTCGCCCCCACCCTGAAGTCCGGCGACGTGGTCATCCTGGACAACCTGCCCGCCCACAAGGGAGCCGCCATCCGCCAAGCCATCGAGAGCACAGGCGCCAAGCTGCTCTTCCTTCCGCCCTACAGCCCCGACTTCAATCCCATCGAGAACGCCTTCTCCAAGCTCAAAGCCCTGCTCCGCAAGGCCGCCGCCCGCACCGTCGAGGACCTCTGGCGCGCCATCCGCGACGCCATCGACGCGATCACGCCCACCGAATGCGCCAACTTCTTCGCCGCCGCCGGCTATGACCCGGAGTAAGTGGAAGATGCTCTAGGTGAGCGGACCGGCGGCGAGGCGCGGAGCTCTCACACAGCGCAGAGGCTCGCCGCCCAGTGCGCCGCTGCGATGTCCGCCGCGGTCACGAGGGGGGTTGCGGGGGGAGACCAACAAGCTGTGGATGTCAGGCGACCGCGGCGGGATAGCTGCTCTTTGGCGGTCGCCCACGTCGCCGCGGCTGCGGAACGACCGAGGGCGGGGCCAGCGTGGCCTTGGAGCGGACGTGCTCGGGCATGAGCTCGGCGTGCTGGCGCAGGCGGTAGTTGGAGCCATCGATCTGGACGACCACGGCGTGGTGGAGCAGGCGGTCCAGCAGCGCCGTGGCGACGACGGCGTCACCGAACACCTCGCCCCACTCGGCGAAGCCGCGGTTGGAGGTGAGGATCATGGCGCCCCGTTCGTAGCGGGCGTTGACCAGCTGGAAGAACAGGTTGCCGCCGCCCTGCAGTACCGGCAGGTAGCCGATTTCATCGATCACCAGCAGCGACCAGCGGCAGAAGAAGCGGATCCTGTCCTGTAGCCGCCCCTCGCGCTCGGCGCGGGCCAGCGTCGAGATCAGCTCGGCCAAGGTGGTGAAGTAGACGCTCTTGCCGGCCTTGATCGCCTCCACGCCGAGCGCCGTCGCCAGGTGGCTCTTTCCTGTGCCCGGCGGCCCGAGGAAGTGGATGGCCTCGCAGCGCTCGATGAAGCCGAGCTGGGCGAGCGTCAGGATCCGGTCCCGGTCCAGCGAAGGTTGGAAGGAGAAGTCGAAGCCGGAGAGCGTCTTGATCGTGCCGAGCCGGCCCATACGCAGGGCGGTCTTGATCCGGCTGTTCTCCCGCAGCGTCAGCTCCTCGGAGAGGAGCATGTCGATCGCCTCCAGGGCGCCGACCTCGCCGTGCTCGAGGCGGCGGACGATCTGGTCCAGGGCCTCCAGCGCCCGGGGCATCTTCAAGCCCACCAAGTCGTGGCGGATCCGATCCAGCGTGCTCTGCGACAGGTCCAGCGAAGCGCTCACGCCCGGCCTCCCTGCGCCAGGCGGCGAGCTATGGCGTCGTAGACCTGGAGCGAACGCTGGGCGACGACGTCGCCGCTCCGCCCGAGCACCACATCGCCCTGCACGCCTCGGGAGCGCTGGCCGGTCACCGCCTTGCGGTGGCCGGGGGCGACGCGCCGTTGATGACGCCCTTCCAGAACCGGGTGGGCGGCGACCAGGGCGCCGTCCTCGAAGATCTGCACCTCGCTGGCCAGGGTGTGGACCTCCACCACCCGCCGGCGGGTGGCGTCCGGCACGCTGTAGAAGTTGCCACCCACGCTCACCATGCCGTCGCGAGAGATGCGCCGCTCCAGCCGCAGCACCGCCCTGAACGGCGCCAGCGGCAGCTGGCGAAGGTGCGGCCGCTCCTCGGCGAAGGCCTCGTTCACGACCCGCCGGGTGGTGGCGTGCACCCGCGGGTTGGCGACCTGATCCAGCCAGACCCGCAGCTGGGCGTTCAGGTCCTCCAGATTGCGGAACGAGCGCGCCAGGAAGAAGTCCTCTCGGATATAGCGGAACGGCCGCTCCACCTTCCCCTTCGTTTGGGCGCGGTAGGCCCTGCAGGCCTTGGGATGGAAGCCGTAGTGGCGAGCCAGGTCGATCAGCGAGCGGTTGTAGACGATGCCGCGATCCCCCTCGCCGACCACGGCCGTCTTCATGCGGTCGTAGAGGATCTCCCGCGGGCAGCCGCCCAGCGCCTCGAACGCCGCCACATGGCAGCGAAGCACCGTCGCCAGATCCTGATGGGCGACGAAGCACGCCCAGATCAGCCGGCTGCAGCCCAGCACCATCGAGAACAGCCACACGATTCTTGGCCGTGACGGCTCATCGGTGAACACCACCTGGAACTGAGCGAAGTCCACCTGCGCCTGCTCGCCAGGCAGGGTCTCGAAGCGCACCTCGAAGCCCTTGTCCGCCGGCGGGCGCACCTCGCGTAGGAACACCTTCACCATCGTGTACCCGCCCAGATAGCCGAGCTCCTTCAGCTCCCGGAACAGCCGCTGCGCCGTCAGCCCGGGGTACGCCGTCACCCGCTGCCGCAGGAACTCGGCGTAGCGATCTATCACCGTCGCCCGAGGCGGCCGTGGCGTATAGGCCGGCGCCTCCATCCCGCGCTCGATGTACTTGCGGATCGTCTTGCGATCGATCCCACACGCTCGGGAGATCGCCGACACCGACAGCCCTTCTCGATGCAAGTCGAGGATCATCATCAGCTCCGCCAGCTCGATCACCGACCCGTCCCCACGCCCATCGCGGAGAGCATCGACGATTTCCCGGGCGGCCCTGAACCGCAGCAGCGCCGCGGCTCCCCCCAAAGGTGGGGAATTTTCAGTCGCCCGTTCTGGGGAGTTTCACCTCGCCATCAACAGCCCGCCCGTGCGCCCTCGCCGGCGCGCGGCCTCAAGGCCAGCGGTCACGCGCTCCTGGATGAGCGCCCGCTCGTACTGGGCGAGCGCGCCGAAGACGCTGAACAGGAACTCACCATGAGGCGTGGTGGTGTCCATCTGCTCGGTCAGGAAGCGGAAGGACACGCCGCGTTCCTTGAGCTCGGCCACGATCCTCAGGAGGTGGGACAGGGAGCGCCCGAGCCGGTCGAGCTTCCAGACCACCAGCACATCGCCACCGCGGAGATCGGCCAGGCAGGCCTTCAGTCCGGGGCGATCGTCCTTGGACCCGCTGGCCCGGTCCTGGTGGAGATGGCGCTCATCGACGCCAGCCGCAATGAGCGCGTCGCGCTGGAGGTCGACCGACTGACGCTCATCGGCCGTGCTCACCCGCATGTAGCCCACCAGCATGTGCGACAAACCTCAAATCAGGGCTTCTCGCACGTTCCCTCATTCCGACAGGGTTTGTCGATCAAAAATCCGGGGCCAAACGCGGCTCCACGCGGGTCCCCGCCCGGATGAGCGACAATCAACTGTTTTCAGTGCAGCTGAGCTAGAACCGTGCGCGTAAGGTGGCGCCATAGGTGCGAGGATCGCCGATCAGGGCGTAGATCGCCCCAGTGTTGCCCACACCTCCCGGCGCAATGACGGTGAAGTAATCCGTGTTGAAGGCGTTCTTAACCCAAAACTGAAGGTCATAGCGATCTTGCGGAGTTCTTAGGCCGATGCGTAGGTTCACCAAGCTGTAGCCAGGAACAACGGAGTATATAGAGTCGCTCGCCTGCGAGTAGAAGCGAGAGCGATAGGAGTAGTCACCTCCGACGTAACCTCGCAAGTCAGGGCCGATATGAAGGTCTCGGGTATACTCGCCGCCGGCCGACACCGCCCACTTCGAGACGCCCGGCACCGGCTTACCATTAAGGTTGCAAGAGGTCAGATTTAAGTTCTCAATCCCGCAGGGAGCATCGGGAAACGATACAAGAGTCGCCTCATCGTAGGTGAAGGAGGTATAGAGATTCAGGTCGCGGCTCGGCGCAACCTGAGCGTCCACTTCAACGCCTCGTGAGCGGACTTTCGGGATGTTAGCTAGATATTGAGTGTAGGGCGGGCTGGGATCTATGATGTTGGTCTGGTAATCTCGATCGACTGTCCAGAACACATCCGCGTTGAGTGTTACCTTGCGGTCGAAGAAGCGACTCTTCAGACCACCTTCGTAGTCGTCGATGACCTCTGGCCTAACAACAGGCGAGGCGTTTACAAGATTGATGGCCGCAAGGTTTAATCCTCCCGACTTATAGCCTCGCGAGTAAGTTGCATAGCTGAGCAAGTCGGGCAGCACCTGGTAGGCAAGGTCGATAGTTCCCGAGACGTCGCCTTCGTTCAGGTGCGGGAAGAAGCTTGTCGGGGTACCGAGCGCGGCTCTCAATGTGGAGGCAAGTGGGATGTAGGCCGCTGAAGCGCCTGTCAGCGCGGTTGCGAGGCTCGGCCCTGTCGTTGTCTGCTCAAACTCACCCGTTTTGTGCTCATCGGTGTAGCGAAGACCAGTCGTTAGGCTCAGCTTCGAAGTGAAGTGCATGGTCGTCTGACCGAACGCTGCGTAACTCGCTGTTCTCGGGTCGCTAGTGTAGTTCAGGGTGAAGTCGCTGGCAGCGGCGGCCTTGACGGCCGTTGGTACGGGCACGCTGTAGTACAGCCATTGGCCGGCTTGTGTGCCGTACTGGGTCTCCCCAATTCCGCGGATATCCTGGTAAAAATAGTAGACACCCACCACCCAGTCGATGAACCGGTTGCCGTTGGAAGCCAGACGAATCTCTTCACTCTCCTGCTGCTGGCGATCCCGGATTTGACCGACGTTGATGAGGTTCAGGGCGGAGTAGTCCGCGTCATTAGCTGGATCCCAAATCCAGCGCCGCCACGCGGTGATCGAGGTCAGCGTCGCCCACTTCAGGTCGTAGTCCGCCTGAGCCGATAGACCGTACGTCTTCATCTCAACATCGGCGTAAGAGTCGATGTCGGTCTTGCGGTCGAAAGGATTGGAGGAAGGAGGGGTGTAGTTAAAGGCGGATGAGCGGGTCGCAAAGTTGTTCGGGATCGGAGCGCCGTTGGCGTAGCTCGTCACCGTTCCGTCGAATAACTCCACGCAGCAACGCTCGGCTTGGCGACCATAGTCAGCGATCAGGCGCACCCTCAGCTTGTTGTCGGGCTTGTAGAGTAGCTGGCCGCGCACGGAGATGTTGTTGTAGCCGTTGTACGATTTGCCATTGTCGACGTCCTTGACGAAGCCGTAGCGCGTGGTCTCGTCGAAGGAGATGCGTCCAGCGAGCACGTCGCCGACAAGCGGTCCTGAAACAGACGCGCGAGCCTGGAAGTAGCTGTAGTTTCCGCCTGATATGTCCGCAACGCCCTCGGGCGTGAAGCTCGGAAGACGGGTCGTAATGTTGAGCGCGCCAGCGGTCGTGTTCTTGCCGAACAGGGTTCCCTGCGGTCCCCGGAGAACATCGATCTGGTCGATATCGACGAGATCGAACTGGGCTTGTCCCGGACGTCCATAGTAGACATTGTCGACGTAAAAGCCGACACCGGACTCGAGCCCGTCGTTGGCGAGCGCCAGATTAGTGCCGAGACCGCGTATGTTAATATTGGTGTTCCGAGGGTTCAGACTGTAGACCTGAAGGCTAGGGACTTGGGTCTGCAACTGAAGTATGTCGAAGGTCTGGGTCTGTTCCAGGCGCGCCCCGCCCAGCACGCTGATGGCGATTGGCACACGCTGGACGCTTTCCTCACGACGCCGCGCCGTAACGATCACCTCGCCGACCTGCGTCTGGGTCGAACCGTTGGGGCCGGTCGCCACCGGGCTCTCCGGACTGATGGTGGGACGCTGGTTGGTTCCGAGGGGCGTAGGCTGTCCGGTCTGACGCGGCGGCAACGGTTGGGCACCTGCTCCCGCGCCGAATGCAAGTGTGAGCACCGCAACTGACCAGATTAATCGCTGGCGCAGATATGAAGTCGAGCGTTGGCCCGGTGCGTGCTTCAGGGCGGCCGCGCCACCGCGGCCGTCAGAGGCGAAGTGCAGGCTCATTGTACCCCCAATAGAACAGACGTCGTGCTTACCCAGGCGAGCGCTTACGCAGGCAAGCCTTAGCTTTAATGGTATGCTGTTCGTCCCGCTCGGAGGTATCTATGAGAGCGCCCCCTCTTGTCGCAGCAGAAATACTGCGTGTGTATAAAGAAGGGGTAACTACAAGAAAAGAAACTTCTACACGTGTCTCAGAACTGCGAGCGAGAGCCGCTGCAGTCTTTATATTGCTGCCCTAGGATGACGCCTGCCGCAAAGCGGGTGGCGTTACCAATTCAAGCCTTGGCAAAATGCCGGAGTGGACGTGTCCCGTAAGCCGAGAAGTCGTTCCGCCAAAGATGGAGGGGCGGGCGCGAGAGGGGCGCCCACCCCTCCCGGACTATTCGGCCGCTTGCAGCACAGGTTCAGGTTCAGGCTTGAGCGCCCGGCTGCTCCGGCCGTCGACGCCGACAGGCGTCGGGCCCGCCACCGTTGCTCGCCGCAGGTGCCGGTGCTGGAGACCAAAGTCGGCGATGGCGCGGTGCTGGGTGGCGCGATTGTCCCAAATGGCGACGTCGTTCTTGCGCCAGCGCCAGCGCACCGTGTTCTCCGGACGAGTGACGTGATCCTGCAGAATGGAAAGCAGGCGCTGCGAGTCGGCCTGATTTAGACCCACGAAGCTCTTGACGAAATGGCCGACTAGGAGGGTCCGCTCACCGGATTCCGGGTGGACGCGCACGACCGGATGTTCGGTCTCATAGACCGTGGAGGCGAACACCGCCCTGTGCTTCTCGGCGTAGTCTTTCTCGGTTTCAGTGAAGCCGCCGCTGAAATTGGCCGCATAGTCGTAGAGGTTGGTGTGAATTGCGCGCAGCCCGTCCACAAGGGTCTTCAGCGCCTCAGGCAGTTCTTCATAGGCCGTGGCGGTGTTGGCCCAAAGGGTATCGCCGCCGGCCTCGGGAATTGCGATGGCCCGCAAGATCGACGCCTCGGGATAGGCGGGCGTGAAGGTGACATCCGTGTGCCAGCTGGAGGCGGCGTAGCCTTCCCTTGCGTTCAGGTCGAGGAGGTAGCGCGACCCTTCCGCTACGGGCACCGTGGGGTGAGCCACCGGCTTGCCGAAACGGGCGGCGAAAGCTTCATGCCTCGCGTCGTCCAAGGCCTCCTGGTCCCGGAAGAACAGGACCTTATGGCGGACCAGAGCGGCCCGAATAGCCTTGATGGTGAAGTCGTCCAGCTCTCCGGAGAGCGCCACGCCGCGCACCTCCGCCCCGATCCGGCCAGCGACAGGATGTATGTCGAGCGGCCCCTCGACCTCACGAGCGTTGACGAAGCGTTGTCGTAGTGCAGTCATGTTAAGTCCTTTCCAGAGTTAGTGTTTGAAGAAGGCTAGGCCGGCTATTTGCCTATGGTAGTCGGTGGAAGCTGTTCTCGTCCCCATCGCTCGTTCTCCTGCGGTCACGTCGTGACCTACTCCGCGGGAAGGATTGCGGGGTTAGGCCCGAGGAGTTCGCCGAGATCGAGCTTCGTCCTGATCTTTGCGTGCGCCGTCTCGTCGAGCGGGAAGCGTAGGATCAGGGCGGCGGAGACGATGTGGGCCAAGGCCGGACCGAGCGCGAACAGCAGCTTCAGCCCGAACAGCGCCTCGGCCGTGTTGTGGCCCTTGGGGCTGAACCCGAGCGCAGCGGCCAGGGGCAAAGCCACGCCGACCGCCACGGCCGTCGCCAGTTTCCCGGACTGGCTGAAGATGGAGAACAGGAGTCCGGCCCGCGCCTCGCCCTTCTCCAGCCGCTGCTTATCGGCGAGGTCGGCCACCATGGCGCGCAGCATCAGGTTGCCGGAGCCCTGCGCCAGACCCTGTGCGACGGTAAGGGTTAGGAGCCCGGCGAAGGCTCCGGGCGTAGCGAACAGCAGGCCGATGTTGATCAGGGCCTGGACCAGCTCCGAAAGGACCACGGTGCGGCTCTTGCCAAGCCGGTAGCCGATCTGCAGCCAGATGGGCCCGGCGAACACGCCGAAAACGAACTGGACCAGGAACAGCAGGCTGGCCCAGCGCGCGAGCCCCATGTAGCCGACCACGAAAAAGACGAAGAGCGACCCTCGGATGGTCTGCCCTAGCGTCACCGCGAAGTCCGAGACCAGGACACGCATGAGCAGACGGTCCCCGATCACTAGCCGCAGCACGTTGAGCACGCCGATCCGGGAGCGGTCCGCCGCCAGGGTGACTTTTGGCTCGCGCACCGCAAGCAGCGCCAGGATGAGGGCAGGCGCGAGCGTGACCAGGATGAAACCTCCCATGACGTGGACGTTGGCCGCCGCGCTTGCGCGGGCGGTCTGGTCCATTGCCGACGGCAGCGCCAGCACGGCCAGAAGTCCCGCCGCCGTCGCCGTCGCTAAGAAGGTCTGGACGCGGCTGCGCTCGTGATAGAGCGTGGAGAGCTCGCCGCTCCAGGCGGAAAGCGGCACCTGCACCATGGTCCAGCCAAGATAAAAGAGGAACAGCCAGCCGGCTAAGTAGAGCGGGCCGACCGAGGGCTTGGCGAAAAATATCTCGGCGACCGAGAGCCCGAAGAGCAGTCCTCCCACCAAAATCCAGGGCTTACGCCGGCCGAAGCGTGTCCGGGTGCGATCGGACAGCACGCCGATCAGCGGGTCGGTGGCGCTGTCCCAGATCCGCGTCACGAGGAAGATCAGGCCGACCATGCCGAGCCCAAGCCTCGGCGCATAGAAGGCCGGTAGGTAGACCGCTAGCGGAAGGCCGGCCCCTGCGATCGGCAGCGCCAGGGAGGACAACGCCGCTAGACGCCAGGCGGAGACCTGGGCGGGAGGTGTCATCTTCGGCGTGGATTCGGACACGCAGACCTCGTAAACCTCGGGCCCATGGTCGGCCTGGCCGGCCTTAATAGGGCAGCACCCGGAGTTCTGAAGCCGCAGTTTTACTTAAGGCGGGCTAAGGTCAGCGCGAATAGGTCAGCTAAAGGCGCCTTTAATGTTCCTCATATCGCTTCCATGAGCTTGCATCGTTCGGGTATCAAACATCCCGCGCGCAACGGAAGCCGACGTGGCTGGTGGAGGTGTCGATCGGTTGCGGGTGGCGGGCGGCGGGCCGATAGCGCTGACAGTAGCTCTCCGCGCAGAGATGGGAGCCGCCCTTCAGCACTCGCCGCCCGATCGCCGGGCCTGGAGCGGCCGGGTCGAAGCTCTCCTCCAGGCGCGGGCCTCGCGGATTTCGATCGGGGCCGCAGCAGCTACGGCGAACCGGCCTTTCCGTGTACCAGTCCGCAGTCCATTCCCAGACGTTGCCGATCATGTCGAGAAGGCCATAGCCGTTCGGCGGATAGAACCCGACTGGCGACGTACGGTCGAAGCGGCCCGTCGAGCGCCTCCACCAAGGGAAGGCGCCGATCCAATAGTTAGCGAGGATCTGGCCTCCCGGCGCCAGCTCCTCGCCCCAGGCGTAGGACGCGCCCTCCAGGCCACCGCGGGCGGCGTACTCCCATTCCGCCTCGGTCGGCAGGCGTTTTCCGGCCCAGGCCGCGTAGGCTTCCGCGTCGGAGCACGCGATATGGACGACCGGGTGGTCCTCTCGGCCCTTCAGTGTGCTCTTCGGCCCGGCGGGGTGTCGCCAGTCTGCACCGAAACGGAGCGCCCACCAATCCGCAGGACCCACGCCAGGTCGACGTTTTCCGGGAGGTGCGAAGACAGCCGATCCGGCTTGAAGCATCGCCGGGTCGGCGCCTGGGTAGTCGGCGGGATTTGGGGCCGTCTCGGCGACGGTGATGTGGCCCGTCGTCTCGACAAACCGGGCGAACTCGCGGTTGGTGATGGGGGTCTCATCCAGCCAGAACGCGTCCACCGCCGCACGTCGCGCCGGAGCCTCTTCTGGATAGTGATGATCCGACCCCATCTGGAACTCGCCTGCAGGCAACAACCGCATCGCGATCCCCAAATCGTGGGCAGCGGAGCCGTCTGTCGACTTCGAGATCGTTCCCAAACCGCCCTCCTCGCTCACAAGCGAACTCAGCGCCTTCATCTATGCGATCCGACCCGCCCGAGAAAAGGTCGCGGCCCGAAGTGCAGAGCCGCTCCATGCCACGAGAGATAAACTGATACTGACGACCGTCAGCTCAACGATGTAACCAAGGAGAAGCTATTGGGGCGCGTCCACGGCCGCCGCGGCCTGCTGTCGCCTATGCGACGGCGGCGGTGAGGGCGTGGAGACTTGAGGGGCGCGTGATGTCGATTTCCACTTCGCCGAACCGCGGGCCCGTAAAGGGCCGTGCTCGGGCCTTGATGGCTGCTAGTGCGCTCGCGATCGTGCTGTCTCCGCCGTCGGCGTTGGCGCAGACGTCCGACACCGCGGCGGCCCGGTCGGGCGCGGTGCTGCCAAGGCCGCCGGCGCCATTTCAGGGGCGGATCGGCTTCAACGCCCAGGACTCCACGCCCGATTGGCCGAAGCCGGTCACCGCGCCGGCCGGCGCGCCCAACGTCCTCCTGATCCTTACCGACGATGTCGGCTTTGCCGCGAGTTCCGCGTTCGGGGGTCCGATCCCGACGCCGAACCTCGACCGCTTGGCAGCCCACGGCCTGAAATACAACGAGTTCCACACGACGGCGCTCTGCTCGCCCACCCGCGCGGCGCTCCTGACCGGACGCAACCACCACGCGGTCTCCACCGGCACGGTGATCGACCTGCCGAGCGGCTATCCGGGCTACTGGTCGGTGATACCGAAAAGCGCCGCCACCGTCGCCGAAGTGCTGAAGGACAACGGCTACAACACCGCCATGTTCGGCAAGCACCACAACACGCCGGCTTGGCTGCAGTCGACGGCGGGCCCGTTCGACTCCTGGCCGAACGGGCTCGGGTTCGAATACTTCTACGGCTTCATGGGCGGTGACAACAACCAGTGGCAGCCCAGGCTCTACCGCAACACGGTCCCCGTCGACGATCAAACCCACGACAGCGGTGAGACCCTCGACCACGAACTCGCCGACAACGCCATCCACTGGATTCATCAGCAGAAAGCCGCCGGCCCGGACAAGCCTTTCTTCGTCTACTACGCCCCCGGTTCGGCCCATGCTCCGCACCAAGCTCCAACCGACTGGATCGCTCGCTTCAAGGGGCAGTTCGACCAGGGTTGGGACAAGCTCCGCGAGGAGAGCTTCGCCCGCCAGAAGCGGCTGGGCGTCATCCCGGCCGACGCGGTGCTGACGCCGCGGCCAAAGCAGCTCCCTGCCTGGGACTCGCTCAGCCCGGACGAGAAGCGGCTCGATGCGCGGTTCATGGAGGTCTACGCGGCCATGCTGGCCCACCAGGACCACGAGATCGGCCGCGTGATCGACGAGCTCCAGCGCATGGGCCAGCTCGACAACACGCTCGTGATTTTCATTGAGGGCGACAACGGAGCGAGTGGAGAAGGCTCTCCCAACGGCACGCTGAACGAGATCGGCCGCCTCGCCAACGGGGCGGGAAGTGATCCGGCCCGCATGTTGCGGGATCTCGACCAGCTGGGCGGCCCGCACACCTACGAACTCTATCCCGCCGGATGGGCCTGGGCGCTGAACACACCCTTCCAGTGGATGAAGCAGGTCGCCTCCCACCTTGGCGGAATACGCAACGGAGCAGTGATTTCCTGGCCGGCCCGGATCAAGGACGTCGGCCAGGTACGCTCTCAGTTCGCGCACGTCACGGACATCGCTCCCACCATCCTGGCGGCTGCTGGCCTGTCCGAGCCAGAGGTGGTGAACGGTGTCAAGCAGCAGCCCGTGGACGGCGTGCCGCTTGAATACAGCTTCGACAGCGCGACGGCACCGACCCGCCACGGGACACAGTATTTCGAGATGGCCGCCAATCGGGCCATCTACCAAGACGGATGGATCGCAAACACAATTCCGCGGCGGATGCCGTGGGAAGCGGCGCCGCCGCCAGGCGTGAAGCCCAGCGATTATACCTGGGAACTCTACGACCTGAATCACGACTACAGCCAGTCGCACGACGTAGCGGCCGAGCAACCGCAGAAGCTGAAAGCGCTTCAGGCGCTGTGGCTGCAGGAGGCCAACCGCAACAACGTCTTGCCGCTCGATGACCGGCTTTCAGGAGCGAGAGCCTTGAACGCGCTCGCCGTGCACACCTCCAAACGGACGGACTTCACCTATTGGGGCAAAGGGCTGAGCGTGGCGGAGGGCGCCGCGCCGAGCTTCCTGGCCCGCTCGTTCAGCGTCACGGCCAAAATCACTGTTCCCACCTCCAGCGCTACCGGCGCTCTCGTCGCTCGGGGGAGTTGGTTCGGCGGCTGGAGCTTCTACTTGAAGGATGGTCGGCCTGCGGCGATCGAAGCGGTCGACCAGGAGCCTGAGGACCAGTTCAAGGTGGAGGCTGCCGCGCCGATCCCGCCCGGGCCGGCCACGGTACGTTACGACTTCGAGCGCCAAGGCTTTGCAGTGCAGGCCGGCGGATTGTTGCGGATCAGCGTGAACGGCCAGGAGGTCGCGCGTGGCCGGATCGGACGCACCATCCTGGCGCCGGGCGGCATCGGGGAAACCTTCGACGTCGGCCAGGACACGGGCGCGCCAGTCACGAGCGACTATCCGGTGCTTGGCCGCTACCCGGGCGACATCAACGAGGTGGAGGTGAGCCTCGGGCCGGTCGCGTGGCCGCTGGCGAACGCGGCCGCTAGGGCGGCGGCTACGACGGAAGCGCATACGGAGTGATATGTTGACGCGAGCCGCCACCGTCTAAACGAACTCCGCCCCATCCACGGCACGACGCCCCCTCACATCAAGACAGTCTGACCGACGATTGTCCTCGCGCGCAGCCCACTGAAGCGGGCTTCGGGTCGCTACTGAAAACGTCTCCTGAAATCGACAACCGCCCGCGGAGTGTGGCCGGCGGGGTTCGGATCACCGCACATAACGTCCTTTATGTAACTGTCGCGAGGGCAGGGGACATCGCTTCAGCTGCCGGCCGCTTCGCGCCCAAATCAGGCCGTCTAGGCGCTCACTGTCGATTTCCAAGAGCTGCCCTTCGTTCATACGAGCTTTCAATGCCGGGAGATCAGGCGTCGGCGGTTCCGGGCGGCGGGAAGGGGCCTGCGCGGCCGAGCAAGGCGGGCAGCGGCGCGCCGCCCAGCCGTTCGCCCAGCCAGTCGGCGGCGGCCGTCAGGCGCGCCAGGTCGTAGCCCGTCCGCACCCCCATGCGGTGCAGCATGTAGACGGTGTCTTCGGTGGGGATGTTGCCGGTGGCAACCGGGGCGAAAGGGCAGCCGCCCACCCCGCCGATGGAGGCGTCCAGGGTCTGCACGCCTGCCATCCAGGCGGCGTAGGCGTTGGCCAGGCCCGTGTTGCGGGTGTTGTGGAAGTGGCAGCGCAACCGGGCCTGGGGCGCTGCATCGCGGACGAGCTGCAGCCGCCGCGTCACCGCGACTGGATCGCCGACGCCGATTGTGTCGGCCAAGGCGATCTCTTCGACGCCGGCCTGCGCCAGCTCCTGGGCGATGGCGCTCACCTGAGCTTCTGCGACCTCGCCCTCGAAGGGACAGCCGAAGGCGGCCGCGATGGTGACGCCGAAGCCGACCTCCGCCTCGGCGGCCGGGCCCACGCACTGGACGATCTGGTCCAGCGTCTGGCGGATGGAGGCGCCCTGGTTGCGCCGGCTGAAGGTCTCGGACGCGACGACCACGAAGTTGACCTCGTCGACGCCCGCGGCGAGGGCGCGGTCGAAGCCTCTCCGGTTCAGCGCCAGGCCGATCAGGCGCACGCCGCGCGCCGCCAGGTCCGCCTCGCCCGCCAGGCCTTCGAGCACGGCCTCGGCGTCCGCCATCTGGGGCACCGTCTTGGGATTGACGAAGCTGACCGCCTCGATCCGCTTGGCCCCGGCGTCCGCCGCCTTCAGGACCAGGCGCACCTTGTCTTGCGTGGAGACCAGCACGGGCTGGTTCTGCAGTCCGTCGCGCGGAGACACCTCCACGATCTCGATCTGCGACCCCATGCGATCTCTCGTATACAAAACTGGTCATTGACAGCCCCTGTGGGCCTGTAGCTTGTATAATTGCATACAAGGAAGATGTCACGGAATGTGACGGAAAGGGTCCGTCGATGGCTTACCGCCTGGGCGTGGACGTGGGCGGCACGTTCACCGACCTGCTGCTGCTGGAGGAGGCCTCCGGCCGCTTCTGGCGGCACAAGACGCCGTCCACGCCCCATGACAGCTCCGAAGGCATCATGACCGGCGTGGAGGCCGTCTGCACCAAGGCGGGGACGCGGCCGAGTTCGGTGGACGTGTTCCTGCACGGCACGACCGTGGCCACCAACGCCGTGCTCGAGGGCAAGGGCGCCCGGGTCGGCCTGGTGACCACTGAGGGCTACCGCCAGGTGCTGCAGATCGCCCGCTCGCTGGTGCCGGGCGGCCTGGCGGCGTGGATCGTCTGGCCCAAGCCCGAACCGCTCGCAAGGCTTGAGGACACCGTCGAGGTGAAGGGGCGCATGGACGCCCGGGGCCGCGAGGTGCGCCCGCTCGACGAGGCCGACATCGGCGCCCAGTTCGAAAAGCTTAAGGCCCAGGGCGTCGAGGCCATCACCATCGCCCTGATGAACAGCTACCTGAACGGCGCGCACGAGCGGCGGGTGGGCGAGATTGCGGCCGAGATCATGCCGGACGCGCCGATCTCGCTCTCCCACGAGGTCCTGCCGGAGATGCAGGAGTACGAGCGCACCCTGACCACGGTCGCCAACGCCGCGGTGCGCCCGGTGGTGGGACGCTACGTCCGCAACCTGCGCGGCCGGCTCCGCGCCTTGGACATGCAGGGGCGCATCTCGCTGCTGCGCTCCGACGGCGGGCTGATGTCCTCGGAGGCGTCGGAGGCGCATCCGGTGTCGCTCTTGATGTCGGGCCCCGCGGGCGGCGTCGCCGGCGCGCTCTGGGTGGCCAGGCACTCCGGGCTGAAGAACATCCTGACGCTCGACGTGGGCGGGACCTCCACAGACGTGGCCTTGATCGAGGACGGCGCACCCCGGCGCGCCCGCACCACCGAGGTGGGCCATCTGAGCGTGCGCGCCTCCTCGCTGGACGTGAAGACGGTGGGGGCCGGGGGCGGCTCGATCGCCAAGGTGCCGGCGCTGACCAAGGCGCTCCGCGTCGGGCCGGAGTCGGCGGGCGCGGCGCCCGGGCCCGCCGCCTACGGCAAGGGCGGCGCGCTGCCGACCGTCACCGACGCCAACGTGGTGCTGGGCTATCTGCCGGAGAACCTGCTCGGCGGCGCGTTCAAGCTGGACCGGGAGGCGGCCAAGGCCGCGGTGCAGACCATCGCCGACGCCATGGGCGTGGACCTCTACGAGGCCGCCCGGGGCATCGTGGACATCGTCAACGAGAACATGTTCGGGGCGCTGCGCATGATCTCGGTGCAGCAGGGCTACGACCCGCGCCACTTCGCCCTGATGGGGTTCGGGGGCGCAGGCCCGCTGCACGTCAACGCGGTGGCCAAGCTGATGGGCTCCTGGCCCGCGGTGTCCCCGGTCTCGCCGGGCGTGCTCTGCGCGTTGGGCGACGCCACCACCCGCACCCGCATCGAGGTGGCGCGTTCGCTGTCCAGGCGCACGCATCAGACCTCCGACGCCGAAGTCGCCGACCTGCTGGACGAGATGGGGGCCGAGGCCACGGCCGGGCTGACTGCCGACGGGGCCGCGGAGGCCGACATCGCCCTGGAGTACGAGGTGGACGTCCGCTACCACGGCCAGGCCTTCGAGGTGCCGATGGCCCTGGCGCTGGAGGGCTTCCGCGAGGGCGGTCTGGCGCGGCTGGCGCAGGCCTTCGACGCCGAGCACCGGCGGCTGTTCACCTTCAACATGGACGCCGAGCACGAGTTCGTGAACCTGCGCGCCGTGGCGCTGGGGCCGGTGCTGGAGATCCCCGCCCTGCCGATCGAGGCGGGCGACGGCGATCCCGCCGCCGCCAAGCTGCGCGACCACGAGATGTGGGTGGACGGCGGCTTCCGCCCGGCGGTCATCTACGACCGCGCCAGGCTCCGCGCCGGCGACCGCATCCCGGGCCCCGCCATCGTGGTGGAGATGGATTCCACCACCCTGGTGCTGCCCGGCTTCGACGCGGTCGTGGACCCCTTCGGCGTCATCCTGATCAACCCCGTCCAAGCCTGAAGACGCGAGGGACCCATGCCCGCCCGCATCCTGCAGACCAACGCCGAACCGCTCGCCACGGCCGTGGTGGACCCGGTGACCCTGGACATCATCGAGAACGCGCTGCGCAACGCGCGGGTGGAGATGGACGCCACCCTGTTCCGCACCGCGCTCTCGCCCGGCATCCGCGAGCAGGGCGACGCCTTCCCCCTGATCGCCGACCGGCAGGGCCGGATGGTGGTGGGCCAGTTCGGCTCCTTCATCGACGGCTTCCTGCGCGGCTTCGACGGCGAGATCGAGGAAGGGGACGTCATCCTGGTCGGCGACCCCTACGCGGTGGAGGGGGCCATCAGCCACAACTCCGACCAGCTCTGCATCACCCCTATCTACCGGAGCGGTCGCCTGATCGCCTGGTCGGCCATGTTCGGCCACATGACCGACATCGGCGGCAAGGCGCCCGGTTCGCTGCCCACCGACGCCGGCTCCGTCTTCGAGGAGGGGCTGCGGATGCCCCCCGTGAAGCTCTACCG
>CAXUCS010000010.1:0-22829 GCA_964249365.1 uncultured Caulobacteraceae bacterium
GCTATGGATCGTCAGTGCATATCGACCTGCCTGCCGAAAATCGCCCTTGGCCACACGTGGCGGCGGTTGCCCGAACCTACCCGCTTTGCCGCCGGCGGCGGACCCCCCCAGATAGCCAGAGCGCTTCCAGAGCAGACTTGGAGAGTCGCGTTTCAGGAGGAAGGCTCATGTCTGGTTAGGGCGCACCCTCGCCGGAACCGGCCTGACGGGTACGAGCCCCATCTCAGCGGTTAAGGCTCCAGCTATCGGCACCTGAAAGCCGCCCTTCGTTCATGCCTCCGCTTCTGAAGCCTCAGTTTCGAACGTAGTCTCGTGAACGAGGGAAAACCGGACAGGCGCTTGTCCGCTTGCTAGAACTCCAAATGGACGCAGGGGTAAGGTGGCATGGACGAGGGTTTCGTCATTCTGGCGCGCATCATCGCGAGCGGCGGTGACGCGCTGCTCGGCCGGTGGCGTGAGCTGCTCGTCGAAGCGGGCGGCGGGGGCGGCGGCCGCATCAAGGACGCCGAGCTGCAGAAGCAGTGCCGCGACTTTCTCAGCGCCCTCAGGACCGCGCTTGAAGGGGGAGCGAGCAAAATCGGCGACCCCGGCTTCGCCACCGCGCGCGTCCTGCTCGACGAGGTGTCCCGCTCCCGCGCCACCCAAGGCTTCACGCCCGCGGACACGGCGACCTTCGTCTTCTCGCTAAAGGAGCCCCTGTTCGAGCAGCTTCGCCTGCAATTCGCACAGGATGCGGCCAGCGTGTCTATGGCGGCCTGGGACATGACCCGGATCATCGACCAACTGGGCCTCTACACGATGGAGGTCTACCAGCGCTCGCGCGAGGAGGTGGTGCGCCGCCAACAGGAGGAGATCGCCGAACTGTCCACCCCGGTGGTGAAGCTCTGGGAGGGCATCCTGGCCCTTCCGCTGATTGGAACGCTGGACTCGGCGCGCACCCAGGTGGTCATGGAGAACCTGCTCCAGGCCATCGTGGACCAGGGGGCGGAACTCGCCATCATCGACATCACCGGCGTTCCTACGGTCGACACGCTGGTCGCCCAGCACCTGCTGAAGACCATCGCCGCGGCGCGCCTGATGGGGGCGGACTGCATTGTCTCGGGCATCCGGCCCCAGATCGCCCAGACCATGGTGCACCTGGGCGTGGAGCTCGACGTGGTCTCCAAGGCGACCCTGGCCGACGCCCTGGCGCTCGCCTTCCAGCGCACGGGCCGAACCGTGGTGCGCAAGGCGGCGGCCAGGGGCTGAGCGCCATGGACCGTATCCCCATCCTGAAGCTCGGCAGCGCGCTTCTGGTCAGCATACAGGTGGACATCCACGACCGGCTCGCCCGGGCTCTGGAGGAGGACCTGTCGAACCGCATCGTGGCGACGGGCGCGCGCGGCGTGATGATCGACATCTCGGGCCTGGACGTGGTGGACTCGTTCATGGGGCGGATGCTCGACAACATCGCCGCCGTCTCGCGGCTGCTCGACGCGGACACCGTCGTCGTGGGCATGCGGCCCGCGGTGGCGATCACGCTGGTGGAGCTTGGCCTGTCACTGACAGGCGTGAAGACCGCCCTGAATGTCGAGCGGGGCATGGCCCTGATCGGCGGCGGCCGTTTGGAAGCCCTAGAGATCGATGCGGCCGCGGAGGGCGGCGATGATCGCGACGAGGGATGAGACCCTCGCCATCCGTCAGTCCGACGACGTCGTAAGGGTGCGCCAGCAGGTCCGCCTGCAGGCCGTGGCCGCGGGTCTGGGCCTGGTGGACCAGACCAAGATCGTGACGGCGGCGAGCGAGCTGGCGCGCAACACACTGGACTATGGCCACGGAGGGGACGTGCGGATCGAGACCTTCAGCGAGCCGCCCCGCCGGGGCGTTCGGCTGACGTTCGAGGACAGGGGGCCGGGCATCGCCGACCTCGAACAGGCGCTGACCGACGGGTTCACCACCGGCGGCGGGCTGGGCCTGGGCTTGAGCGGCGCGCGCCGCCTCTCCAGCGAGTTCGACATCCACTCCAAGCTCGGCGAGGGGACGCGGATCATGATCGCGCGCTGGAAGTAGGTGCGCGCCCTTCAGCTCAGGGACGTCTCCCAGGTCGCCGAGGCGCGCCGTGCGGCGGTGTCGACGGCCCAGGCGCTGGACTTCGGTGAGGAGGACGCCGGCCGGGTCGCCATCGTGGCGACCGAGCTTGCGACCAACCTGCTGCGGCACGGGGGCGGCGGCCTGCTGCTGGTCGGCAGCTACGACGACGCCAGCGGCTCCGGCGTCGAGTGCCTGGCCCTCGACAAGGGGCCGGGGATGGCGGACGTGGCAAGGTCCTCCCGCGACGGCCATTCCACGGCGGGCTCGCTGGGCACCGGGCTTGGCGCGGTGAATCGAGGCTCGCACGTCACCGACATCTACTCCGCGTCGGGTCTCGGGACCGCGGTCCTCGCCCGGCTGGCGCAGGGTCGGCCGGACAGGTCCAAGCCCGCCAGCATGCCCCGTCACGGCGCCGTGGCCATACCCATGCCTCCGGAGGAGGTCTGCGGGGACAGCTGGTGCAAGGCGGAGGATCCCGACCGCACCACGCTCATGGTGGCGGATGGTCTGGGCCATGGTCCCTCGGCGGCCGAGGCGTCCCACGCGGCGGCCCAGACCTTCATCAGGCTCGCCGACCAGCCGCCGAGCGACATCCTCGCCGCGATGCATGCGGCGATGCGGGCCACGCGCGGCGCGGCGGTGGGGATCGCGCGCGTGGACCGGGCGGCGGGCGACGTCGTCTTCGCCGGCGTTGGCAACATCGCAGCGACCCTGGTAGACGCAGACCAGGGCCTGCGGCGCATGGTGTCGAACAACGGCACCATCGGCCACATCGCCAAGCACATGCGCAGCTTCAGCTACCCGGTCGGCGCGTGCCAGCTCATTGTGCTGGCCTCCGATGGACTGGGGACGAACTGGCGCATGGACGCCTATCCGGGTCTCATCCACCATCATCCCGCGCTGATCGCGGGCGTACTCTATCGCGACTTCAACCGGGGGCGCGACGACGTGACGGTGCTCGTCTATCGGGTCAGCGAGCCTTGACCACGACGCCGATCCTGACCGTCGCCCTGATCGAAGAGGCGGACATCGTCGTCGCCCGCCAGCGCGCGCGGGAGATCGCCCGACTGCTCGGCTTTGAGACACAGGACCAAACGCGGATCGCCACCGCCGTTTCGGAGATCGCGCGTAACGCCGCGATGTACGCCTCAGGCGGGCGGGTCGAGTTCGCCTTCGTGACCAGCTCCTCGCCGAGCCTGCAGATCGAAGTTCGCGACAGAGGCCCCGGCATCTCGGACCTTGACGCAGTGCTGGAGGGCCGCTTCCGGAGCACGACCGGGATGGGGGTCGGCATCTCGGGCGCGAGACGGCTCATGGACCGCCTCGACATCGTGTCGGAGCCGGGCAAGGGCGTGGTCGTCACCCTGGACAGGCGCCTGCCGCGCGGCGCGCCTGCCGTCACGCCGGCCATCCTGCGCGACACCGGCCGCAAGCTCGCGGCGAACGGGGGAAGCGATCCCCATGCCGAGGTGCGCACCCAGAACCAGGAACTCCTGCAGAGCCTCGCCGCACTCGAGGCCAGGCAGGAGGAAGGCGAGCGGCTGAACGCGGAACTTGAGAGCACCAATCGCGGCGTCGTGGCGCTCTACGCCGAACTCGACGAGAAGGCGCAGCAGCTCTCGGCCTTGAACACGTCGCTGGAGGATCGGGTCGCAGCCGCGGTTGCCGAATGCCAGCACGCCAACGACGCGCTCCGCCAGAGCCAGAAGATGGAGGCGGTCGGCCAGCTCACCGGCGGGATCGCGCACGACTTCAACAACCTGCTCCAGATCGTCACCGGCAATCTCGAGATCGTCTCGCGCAGGCTCGGGGTGACGACGGATGCCCGCGTGCGCCGCTCCCTCGACAACGCCATGTCGGGCGCCCAGCGCGCGGCCACACTCACCCAGAGGCTGCTGGCCTTCTCCCGCCGCCAGCCGCTGGCCCCCAAGCCGCTGGACCCGAACCAGCTGGTCGAGGGCATGTCGGACCTGATGCGCCGGACCCTGGGCGAAGCTGTCAGCATCCACACCAAGCCGGCGCTCGACCTCTGGATCGTGGAGGCCGACGCCAACCAGCTGGAGAACGCGCTGCTCAACCTGGCCGTCAACGCCCGGGACGCCATGCCGCCCGGGGGTACGCTGACCATCACCACGGCGAACGCCATCATCGGCGAAGCCGACGCCGACGAGGACACGCCGCCCGGCCAGTACGTGTCGCTCGCCGTCTGCGACACGGGAACGGGAATGTCGGAGGCGACCATGGCGCGAGTGTTTGAGCCGTTCTTCACCACCAAGGAGGTGGGCAAGGGGACGGGCCTCGGCCTCTCGATGGTGTACGGCTTCGTCAAGCAGTCCGGCGGCCATCTGCGCATCGAGTCCAGCCTCGGCCGCGGCACCACGGTCACGCTCTACATGCCTCGCTTCAGAGGAGAGCTGGGAAGCGTCGAGGCAGTCCTGGCGGGGACTCCAGAACCAGCCCGGCCCGGCGAGACGATACTCGTCGTTGAGGACGATCTCGAGGTGCGCACCTATAGCTGCGACGTGCTGCGCGAACTTGGCTACACCATCCTGTCCGCCACGGACGGCCCCTCCGCCATTGCCATACTGGACAGTTCCGCCCGCATCGACCTGCTGTTCACCGATGTAGTGCTGACCGGCGCAATGAACGGCCGCGACATCGCCGATCACGCCAGGAGCACGCGCCCCACGACGCCGGTCCTGTTCACGAGCGGCTATGCCCGCGAGGCGATTACCCACCACCAGCGTCTCGACGAAGGTGTTCAGCTCCTCGCCAAGCCGTTCAGCTACTCCGCACTGGCCACGAAGGTCCGATCATGTCTGGCAAGCGGAGAGCCTTCGCCGGCGCCGCCATGATGCCCTCAACACCGCCGGGCTCGTCTATGGCGAGCCGCGGCGGTGCTTCGGCCGTAGAGGCGTCAGGCCGCCACCGCGTCTATGTCGCGATTGTGGAAGCGGGGGGTCATCAGCGCCTCGATGAAAGCGGGTCCCACATCGTCGCCGATGAACACGCCGAGCTTCGGCGATCCACCGGTTGCGACGTGAGGCAGATGCGCCGCCTTGATGACTTGAGCCGCCGCCGCAACCGCGCCGATCGCCTTGCCGTGCTTGAACGCTTCGGCCAGGAACGCCTTGACCAAGCCCATCGCCGCCATCTTGGCGGGGTCCTCGCCGCCGGCGACGAACACACCGTCATAGAAAACCGAGGCGGCATTGCGCGCCGGCTTGTCGACCATGGTCGTCGACCCGTCCGACAGTGCAAGCGCGCCGCCATGCTCGGCGATCAGGTGCACGACCGCACCCTTCGCGTTCAAGGCTGCCTTGAACGCGAATAGCTTCTCGGCGTCCACGCCCGGCCCGGCCAGCACGGCGATCTTGCGGCCTTTGATGCTATTGGCCGGCTTGTTCATGCTCAAAGCTGGAGAGGATGACGCACCCGCCTCTCCTTGCGGCGCGGTCGTGGGCTCCGCGCTCTCGATGTACGCCGGTGCAGGCGCCATCTCCTTCGCCTTGGCCACGTCCAGCCCGAGCTTCTCCGCGACCCTGCCGGCGAGTTCGTCGGCGATCGGGACCAGCAGATTGCCGAGAGCGGCGATCCGGATCGCCAGCGTCTCGCACTGGTTCAGCTCGAAGGCGAAAGCCTCCACGATGTGGTCCTTCTCCCAGTCCGCCATGCTGTTCCAGAACAGGGTGGCCTGGGAGAAGTGGTCGTCGAAGCTCGTGCTGCGGGCGCGGATCTTGTAGCCCTCAACCTTCTCGGCGACGCTGCGGAACGCGGCTGCGGCTTGGGGCTGCTGCATGGGACAGCCCCGGGCGCCGTCAGGTCCGGGCAGACTGTTGGGGAAGTAGTTGGCCTTGCCGCGGTTGATCATGTGGCGGGCGAAGCCGTCCCGCTGGTTGTTGCTGACGCCGTTTAGAGGCCGGTTGATCGGCAGCTCGGCGAAGTTCGGGCCCACCCGGCGGAGCTGGGTGTCTAGGTAGCTCATCAGCCGGCCCTGCAGCAGCGGATCGTTGGTGAAGTCGATCCCAGGCACGACATGGGACAGGCAGAAGGCCACCTGCTCGGTTTCGGCGAAGTAGTTGTCGACATTACGGTTGAGGGTGAGCTTCCCGATCGGGCGAACCGGGACCAGCTCCTCCGGAATGATCTTGGTGGAGTCCAGCAGGTCGAAGTCGAACTTGAACTCGTCCTCCTCTTCGACGACCTGGACGCCCATCTCGAACTCGGGAAAGTCGCCGCACTCTATGGCCTCGAACAGGTCGCGTCGGTGGAAGTCGGGGTCCTTGCCCGCCAGCTTCTGCGCCTCGTCCCAAACCAAGCTGTGCACGCCCTTCAGGGGCTTGAAGTGGATCTTGATGAAGCGTGACCTTCCGTCGGCGCTGACCATGCGGAAGGTGTGGACGCCGAAGCCCTGCATGGTGGCGTAGCTGCGCGGGATGGCCCGGTCGCTCATCTGCCACATCAGCATGTGGGCGCTTTCGGGTGTTAGCGAAACGAAGTCCCAGAAGGTGTCGTGCGCCGATTGCGCCTGTGGAATCTCGTTGTTCCCTTCGGGCTTCACCGCGTGGATCAGGTCGGGGAACTTGATGGCGTCCTGGATGAAGAACACCGGCATGTTGTTGCCGATCATGTCCCACACGCCTTGTTCCGTATAGAACTTGACTGCGAATCCGCGGGGATCCCGCGCGGTGTCGGCCGACCCGCGGGAGCCGGTCACCGTGGAGAACCGCAGGAAAACCGGCGTCTCCTTACCCTTGGCCGAGAACATGTCGGCCAAGGTCAGCTCGGAAAGATCCTCGTAGCACTGAAATACACCATGGGCTGCCGCGCCTCGGGCGTGCACCACGCGCTCGGGGATGCGCTCGTGGTCGAAGTGCGTCATCTTCTCGCGGAAGTGGAAGTCCTCGAGCAGGGTCGGGCCGCGAACGCCGGCCTTGGCGCTGTTCTGATCGTCGCTGATCCCCAGACCCTGATTGCTCGTCATCATGGGCAGCGGATCGTAGCTGTCCTTCCGAAGGTCGAGGGTCTTCGCGGTCTCCTGACGTACCGAGCCGCCGGGCAGCGCCGTCTGGGCGGCTTCCATGCGTTGGTGTTCGCTGGTGGTGGCAAGCTTCATGCCGTCGACGGCGGAGTGCTTCGGCTTCTTGGCCATGACGAGTTCCTTGGGCCGCGCGCGAGGCGACGGGAGGGTTGGATGGCTGGAGAGGGGATTGGAATAGTCTAACGCACGCAGGTAGGCTTGGCCACTCTGTTCGCACTCGAAGACGACTGCAGTGAACGCCGGAAGAAGAAGGCGGCGTCCGGTCGACTTCGTGAGGCCAACCTTCAAGCCATCGCTCATTTGCGGGCTGCCGACGGTCTGTGGGTGACGACCTGGAACGGCAGCTAAATCAGCTCGGATGCCGAGCCCGGCCAGACGGCACGGCCAGCTCCTCTGGAGCCGCGGGAGGCCCGCGCTTCGTTCCCTCCGAGGTCATCAAGGCCGCAGGAGAAGGAACATGGGAAAGTCAGAGTTCGATCCGGCTGGCAATCGTCCAGCCTGGAACGCGGGAAGGAAGGTCGGAGCGAA
Source organism: uncultured Caulobacteraceae bacterium (assembly GCA_964249365.1). Taxonomy (GTDB): domain Bacteria; phylum Pseudomonadota; class Alphaproteobacteria; order Caulobacterales; family Caulobacteraceae; genus CAHJWH01. The sequence goes on from CAXUCS010000010.1 coordinate 7,640, forward strand.
AAGGGCGCTGAAGCCGCGTCAGGTCTGGGCTATCCGCTTCTTTCTCGACCAGCACCGCCGTATGCGCGACCGTGCGCTTTTCGACTTGGCGATCGACAGCAAGCTTCGCGGCTGCGACGTGGTCAAAGTCAGGATCGGCGATCTCGTGCTGGGAGGCCAGGTTCGCAACCGTGCCATCGTCGTCCAGTCGAAGACGGGCAAGCCGGTGCAGTTCGAGTTGATGCAGGACGCGCGCGCCAGCTTGCTGGCCTGGTTAGAGCGGCGGGGCGGCACGCTGACCGATTACGTGTTCCCGAGCCGGGTCGATCATGCCGACCACCTCAGCACGCGGCAGTACGCCAGGCTTGTCGATGAGTGGGTGGTCGGCATCGGCCTTCGTCGGGAGGAGTACGGTACGCATTCACTTCGCCGCACCAAAGCATCGATCATCTACAAAGCGACTGGCAACTTGCGGGCGGTGCAGCTCCTCCTGGGCCACACGAAGATCGAGAACACCGTGCGCTATCTTGGCGTGGACGTCGAAGACGCGCTCACTCTCGCCGAAGGTACTGAAATCTGACCACGACGGCTCCTTGCATTTGCGAGGAGCCGGACCGGTACGCGCCAGTTCCGGCCATTCAGCTTGTCGTCAGCGGCTCCTGGAAGCCGCCACTCCGTTCACGTTGCTCGTGACAGAATACGCGACACGCGAGAACGCTTATGTGGGGAACATGACCCTTGTCGGCCTAGCAAGGCTACAGGGTTATGTTGGTCGGTAGCACGCAGACGTCTCAATCGACACCAGCCCTCAACAGTGTACTGAAGCCGCTGAGGGACGCTGGGCGCTACAATTTTAGCTCGGGAGAGTTTTCGCCTGCCGCGGCTCTTCAATCATCCGTCCGTTACGTTCCGCCCTGAAACGCTTGCCCATCTCGTACGCCTGCTTGCGCACGCGCATGATGGAGCCGAGCGGCCGGTGCGCCGCCAGGCCATGCCACGGGCTGAACGACATGCCGTCGTCGACAGCGGCCGAGCGCGCCTCACTCCAGGCCGTCTGAGGTTGGACCCGGATGGTGGCCACGGGGATGTAGGGGCTCTTATCCTCGTCCCAAACCTTGGCTGCGTTCTCAATCGGCATGTCGTGCAAATCGGTGCAGAGCTGCACCTGGACCTCCCATACGCCGCCGTTCTGGCCGAAGAACTCCACCACAGCCTCGCGTAGCGCATTGGGCACGCCGTTGACTTTCAAGGGCGCCTTGGTCAACGCCTTGAGCTCAGGCGTAGCGGGCGCGACCGCGATCTTGGCGATATAGTCGCCGTAGAGCAGTGGAACCTGGCTGTAGAAGGTCTCGCCCAGGATATGGGTCTCGAGCTGACCGCCCAGGGTCGCGACAGTGGCGTTGTCATGGCCTGCCGTCGCCTCCACCAGATGCTGCACGCCGCGCATGGCGGCGGACATCACCTTCTTGACGCCTTCGATCTTGTCCGTGGTGGCGGCCAGGAGCTTCAGGTTGGCCAGAAAGGCCTTGGCGTTGGGAGCCCCGAAAGCCGGGCCGTTCACCAGCACGAGATCCTGGGTGACGTCGCCCTCCGAGCCACTCAGGCGGGGGCCGTCGACGCCGATGATCTTCACAGCGAGGCCGCGCGGGGTCGAGACGCTGTCGTCCAGAATATCTCCGGGAAGGGTCGAGAAGCGCATCACGACCGGATAGCAACCCGCCTTGGCGAACAACCCCTGGGCCAGCACCGTCGGCAGGCCTTCGGCGATCTCCAGCTCGCCTTCGATCATGCCGTGGCTCTTGGCGTGCACACTGCGGATGGCGTGGCCGCCGTCGGCCAACGTCGTCTCGCTGATCTTGTGCATGGTGTCAGTCAGGGCCTGACCGGTTTCGACTTCGTCCTTCTCGAGCTCTTCGACGGAGGGATCGTAGCGCAAGGCGAGAGGCGGCTGGTTCAACAAGGGGGAGTCTCCACGAAGAGGTAAGTGCGGTCTCGACCACGCCGATCCGACAGGTCGGCTTGGAGCCTGTCAACGGCACGAATTCGGCACTATCGCTGAAAGTCAGCAGCTTGGAGACATCATGGGTAATCAATCGCAATCGTCAGACGCCTAGACCCTCAATCCAGACGCTGAGGCGTCATGTTGCCGTCGCCCGGCATCGCTACGGCTCGATCATGGCGGATCGCGACATAGCCTGCCAAACGTCTCAGGCTCGCGCTCGTCGTGGATCCCCGCAGCGCGATAGGCAGTAGGATCGGCTCCGTAGGCGGCTCGGAAGGCGCGGCTGAAAGGCGCTGAACCCGCATATCCCACGCTCTTAGCTATGACCTTAAGCGGCACGTCTGTGCTTGCGAGAAGCCGGGCGGCGACCCGCAGACGGACCTTCTGCACAAAGTCGATCGGCCCTTGGTGAAACGCGCGGGAGAAGTGCTCCGCGAAGGACGCACGGCTCATCCCGGCGTGCGACGCCAGACTTTCCACGGTGTGAGGAGCAGCTGGCGTCTCGATCACGGCCAAAACCGCGCGGGCGAGGCGAGGATGCTGCAGCGCTTCAAACAGGGGCGAACTCCCACGGTCCCGAAGGAAGTGCTGACGCAGCAATGTGATCAAACACTGCTTCATCAGCGCCTCGGTCATCGCTTGAGTGCCGAGACCGGGATTGGCGACTTCAGCAAGCATGAGCTCGAAGGCGGCGCGGAACACAGGATGCGTCGAACCATCCTCGATCATCGGCTCGTGAAGAAGACCGAACAAGCCAAGGCCACCGCCGTAGGACCCGGAAATTGCGCCGCACACCAGCAAGGTTTCGGCTTGACCCTCGCCCGTGGTGAACTTGATGAGTCCGTCCGCAAGCAGGGAGCAGTGGTCTTCAGCCTGCACCACTTCAGCGATCGTCTCCGCGTCACCCAGAACGTGGGACTGGCGCGCGGGTACGATGATGACGCTCTGCGGGCCAAACGGCAGCCATGCGCCGTCGCCGACCCGCAGAGCGCCCGAACCCTTGAGAACGTAGTGGGCCGTGACAGCCTCGAACGAGGGATAGGCGAGCCGCCGTCCCTTTTGGATTTCGCAAACGGAAAAGGCGTGAAGCCGGACGGCCAGGGTCGTTAGGAGCCGGTCAAGGATGTCCAGCGCCATTCAGGCCTCCAGGGTCACTGGCGCCGATCATGCGCCCCGTCTAACCGCCTGGCCAGGGGACTGAGGTGCCGGATCACCGCGATCGGGCGATTCTACTTGCCATCGCCGGACTGCGGTGGTCATCACCATACCTCCCGCCCGACGATGGCGACGGATCGGACAGATGATCGAGGCTCTGTAATCGCTTCGCGCTTTATGCCGGGGAATTGACGCTCGCGGGAGGCAAAGCGCTTTTTACCGGTCGGAAGCGGCGCCGCCCACATACATGCGAGTGGCGCCATACCAAACACCGCGAGCGGGATACCCGCCCCGTTAACGGGTCAGGCTCTCAACTCGCTCGCGATGCGCTGCGTGATCATGGTATGTTCCTTGAAGGTGGCCAGAGTCAGCGTGGCCAAGTGACGGCCCTGCATTTCCGCCATGTCGGCAGGCACGGGGGCGGAGTTGGTGAGATAGGCGGTGGCGAGGTCACGAAGGAAGACGTGGTTCTCGTATTGGGCGTTGATATAGGCTTGGTCAAACCTGACGCCGTTTGAAGATGACCTAATATTTTCCAATGTCGCCTGCGCCTTGGCGTCCATAGGCGGAATCGGCGTCCCGAGTTGCTTGAGCACGGTCGTCACCGCAATAGCTTCGGTCAACTCGAAGCCTGCAAATTCGCGCGCATCCGGCTTGGTGGCGCGATCGACGGCGATTTGACTTGTGACCAGCGACAGTTCGGCGGGACCAATCACGCCCATAGCGAATTGGCGGTGGGTATGTACGCCCGAGACGTCGGGCATGGGCATGGCCATCGGATTTTGGCTCATCCGCGACTGCGCCCTCGCTGCGACGGGCATTGCGGCTAGCACCGCGGCGGCGGTGAGAAGGCTTCGGCGATCGGTGATCATGGATGGCTCCATCGAGCGCGCATAAGGTTTGCGACAATTCGCGAACTCGGCGGCTGCAGTACGCAGTTTCGGGAGAGATCTTATGTTCCGTCTGGGCTAGCCTTCTGGACGATCCGTCATCGAATCTGGAGGATCAAACACTAGCCTCTTCAGGACTGCAGGATGAAGTGGAGACGACGCATCATCTCACCCAAGCCGGTCCAATGCAGCGGCTAGCGCGACTGGCAAGCTCCGGCACCGGCCCGCTTTGAGATCTCGGATCGGCGGGTCTCTCGGCGCTCAGTTTGTAAGCTGCCAGGCAGCTGGCGGCCAATTCGCCAGCGCCATGTGAGCCGAAGTTCTCGTTCCCTCCTGGGCCATCATGGCCACAGGAGAAGGAACATGGGAAAGTCAGAGTCGATCCGGCTGGCAATCGTCCGGCCTGGAACGCGGGCCAGAAAGTCGGAGCGAAGCGCGCGCTGAAGCCGCGGCAGGTCTGGGCTATACGCTTCTTTCTCGACCAGCACCGCCGCATGCGCGACCGGGCGCTCTTCGATCTGGCAATCGACAGCAAGCTTCGTGGCTGCGACGTGGTCAAAGTCAGGATCGGCGATCTCGTGCTGGGTGGCCAAGTTCGCAGCCGCGCCATCGTCGTCCAAGCAAAGACGGGGAAACCAGTGCAGTTCGAGCTGATGCAGGACGCGCGTGCCAGCCTGCTGGTTTGGCTGGAGCGGCGGGGCGGCACGCTGGCCGACTACGTGTTCCCGAGCCGGATAGATCATGCCGACCACCTCAGCACGCGGCAGTACGCCAGGCTTGTTGACGAATGGGTGGTCGGCGTCGGCTTGCGAAGTTTGGCCTGTTTGGCCCTGGCATTTCAGTACGGGACAGGGGATAGCTAATAAGGTGGCATGCTAGCAAAGCAGCGAGAATGGTTATGCCAGATCGACAACGATCTTTTCGCCCGAAACGCCCTGCTTCTGAGTTTCGAGCGCTCGTTGGAGCGCTTGCAGGCCATGGCCCACAACTCGTGCGGGCGGCGCCGCCCTATAGCTGCGCGCCGCCAGGGCCGCGGGCAGGAAGTCGACGTAGACGGCGTGGCTGACCTCATTATCCTTCAGGCTCGTCGCGAAGATCTGCTTCGTCTCGACGTTTGCGGGGCGATCCTCGGGCGCCGCGAGTGTGGTGGTAACGAAGCGGCGGCCCTCGCTTCGGCTGACAACCGTGAAGCACTGCGCCATGTTACCCGTGGCGTGAAGCGCGCCGACGAAGTCGGTGCCACGCAGAGCGGCTGTAAGCGCTTCCACGACGTCCGGGTCATTGTGGTCGAACACCGCGCTCGCCCCCAACGCCTCCACCAACGCACGATTGTGCGGCGAAGCCGTCACGACGCACTCGTATCCCGCTGCCTTCGCAAGCTGGATCGCGTTACATCCGACGCTGGACGATGCACCCCAGACGAGGACCGTCTGTTCGTTTCGCTGTCCCGATGTCTGCGGATATCGCAGCCCCAGATGGTCCTTCTCGAACAGACCGCAGGCCGCCGTGCCAAGACCGAGGGGGAGAACCGCGGCATTCGTGAAGGACAGTTCGGGGGGAATCGGGCTCGCCATGTTCTCCAATACGACCGTGAACTCCTGGAAGGCGCCGTGCGCGGCCTGGTTCGTCGTGGCCCCCACCGACTGGCCCAGCACTCGGTCGCCAACCTGGAACCCTCGTATGCCTTCGCCGATCGTCGCGACCTCTCCGGCGACGTCACTGCCCAGGACAGTGGGATAGTCGAGCCAGGGGAAGATCGCGCTGTCTTGCAGGATCCAGTCGACGGGGTTGATCGCGACCGCGCGGTTGCGAAGCAGGATCTCGCCTGGGCCGGGCTGCGGCACGCTGATTGGCCCGATCTCCAGAAGGCGTCCCGTTGCAGGCTGCCATGCAGCCAGAGCTTGGTCGACCATGACCGTCATCCCGTTTTATCTTGCGAAACAATAATGACCGGCCGACCGCGCACGCCGCCGGCGCTTAGCGCGCGTTGCGCATCGGCGACCTCGCGCATCCCGTATTCGCCGGCGACGCGCAGACGGATTTCCCCGGCCTCGACGACGTCGCGCAGCAGTTCGAGCCAGTCGGTGCGCTCGAAGACCTCGTAGACCATCAGTGGTTTGATCGTCAGATTGCGCTCACCGGGCTTGTCGCCCCACAGTCGCACCGGAATGTAGGCGCCGTCGTCACGGAGTGCGCCGAACGCCTTCTCGCCAAGCACGGCGGTATCGAGCAGCGCATCGGCGCCTTGCGGCACGGCACGGCGGATCGCGGCCGCGAAGTCTTCGCTGCGTTCGACCACTGTGTCGGCGCCATAGCCGCGCACGAGCTCGGCTTCGGAGGGCTTCGCGTCGGTGACCACCTTCAGCCCCCGACGTTTCGCCAGCGCGATCGCGTAATGTGCGAGCAGGCCCGCCCCGCCGCTGACCGCCAGAAGCTGCCCTTCCTCGAGGCCGGCGAGTTCCAGGGCGAGCATCGCAGTCAAGCCGTTCATTGGCAGCGTGGCCGCCTCCGTCAGGGACACATTGGCTGGGATCGGCACAACCGACGCGGCCGGAACGACGATATGCTGCGCCTGCGCGCCGCCGCCCGCCCGCCGCGGAATGGTGACGGCCATGACCTCCTGGCCGACCCGAAGTCGCGACACATCCGGTCCGACTGCCTCGATCACACCCGCCGCATCCACGCCCGGCACGACCGGCCAAGCCTCCACCCCCGGCGCGGGATCGCGCAGCAGGATATCGGTCGGATTGACCGCGGCCGCATGGACGGCGATCCGAACCTCGCCGGCCGTCGGGGCCGGAATGGTGCGCTCCGCGACCGCGATCACCTCATAGCCGCCACGCCCCGTGTAGGTGACGGCGGAACTGACGAGCGGTTGGGCTTCTGATCGGTCCATCATGCCGATTGTCCTCCTAGTTGGTGGGTCGGGCGCCGAGCGCTTCGAGTTCCGCCATTGCCGCCGCGTCGAGCCGGAGGGAGGATGCCGCGATGTTCTCTTCAAGGTGCGTGGGGCTGGTCGTACCCGGAATAAGCAGGACGTTCGGCCCGTGGGCGAGCAGCCATGCCAAGCCGACTTGCGACGGCGTCGCATCGAGTTCGGCGGCGATCGCGATCACCTTCGGATGGTCGGTGACCCTTGGCCATCCTGAGAAACCCGCTCCGCCCAGCGGGAAGAACGGAACCCATGCGATCCCATGCCTGACGCAAAGATCGAGCATGTCCTCATATTGCCGGCTCAGTAGGCTGTAAGCGCTCTGAACACAGACGATCCCGGCGGGGATGGCGCGTTCGAGGTTCTCCCGGCTGACAGAGCTTACGCCGATCGCGCCGATCTTGCCCGCATCCCGCAGGGCGACCAGCGCGGCCAGCTGGTCATCGAGATCGACGACCTGGTCGCCCTCCGCCACCAGTCCAGGCGCGATATCGAGGCGACGCAGATTGACGACGGGAAGTTGCTCCAGCCCAAGGCTGCGCAGATTGTCCTCGACGCTCGCGCGAAGCTGTTCGGGGCGCTGGGCGGGTTTGATGGGGAGTTGCTTGCCCGGGTCGGCGTCAGCGCCGACCTTGGTCACGACGAGCAGCTGCCGCCTGTCCGCCAGCACCTGACGGATCACCCCGTTCGCGAAGCCATCGCCGTAGAACTGGGCCGTGTCGACGTGGTCGACGCCCAGATCGGTAGCACGTCGCAGCAGGTCCACAGCATCTCCGGACCAACCGGCAAGGCGCTCGAGCTGCATCGCGCCGAAGCCGATCCGGGCGACCCTATGCGAGCCGAGGGGCGCACGCTCCGGCGGGCCCTCGTTTTGCGTAGGCGGGTGGGACATCGGCGAGCTTTCCTGCTAAAGCCTCTCAAACGGAGCAGCCTCCGTCTAACGATCTCGTAACCGGAGGTGCGTCCGTTTGTCAACCCGACCACGTCTCCGGGCCGATGGCGTCAGGAACCGCGCCCGGATCGTCGCCGAGGCACAAAGGCTGTTTGCGGCGACGGAGGACAGGACCTCATTGGAGGCGATCGCGCGCGCCGCGGAGGTCGGGATAGGCACGCTCTATCGCCATTTCCCGACCAAGGAGGCCTTGGTCGAGGCAGTGTATCGATCGGAACTCGATGCGCTCGATGGTGAAGCGGAGGATCTGCTGGCGGGCCGCCCTGCGGCCGACGCGATGCGGCAGTGGCTCGACAGATACGCGGCATTCGTAGTCGCGAAGCATGCGATGCACGATGCGCTTCGCGTGGCCCTCGCGCCGCGCTCATCGGAAGGATCAGAGGTCCGCACGAGGATCAATGCGACAGTCGCCAAGTTTCTGGCGGCTGGAACAAGTGACGGCAGCCTGTGCAGCGGCTTTCAACCAGACGACGTGACCGTGATCCTTGCGGGATCGGTATTTCCAGCGGCAATATCAGTAGATGACAAGCAGATCACGCGCGTGTTGGATCTGTTAATGACGGGTCTTCGTCATAGCCTGCCAGACAAGGCTCATTCATAGCTGCGACGAAGGCACTTCGTCAGTTAACGTCAGCTTAGAGAAACAGTCTTTGCCGCGGTCTCCACCACCACAGGGGCGAATATCGCCTCAGGCGCTCCGTCAGCGACATCGCCTCGGGTGGCCCGCCGCCAGGTGAAGAGCTGCGTCTTCGACAACCCGTACTGGTCCGCCACCTCGCCGACCGACGTCGCGTAGCTCTTCGCCACAATCCTTGCCTTCGCCTCGGCGCTCCACCGTCGGCGACGCCCCACCCCGGTGAACACCTCCACCCGTCGGGAAACAGGCTTAGACAGCACATCATCACCAGGCATCATCAGCACACCAAGCCCGTCCAGCTCCCGAAAGGCCCAGACTCAGTGATCAGGTCAGTGGACGAAAGGTGCCGGCGGGACGACGCTTACGGTGCTGGAGCAGCAGGACGCGGTTGCAATAGTCGCGACGCACTCGCCCATGGTAGCGCAGGAGACCCTCGCGCGTTAGCTAAGCGGTCGTCCAAGGCGGCGTGCTCCATCTCTCCGGTCAGGTCGGAACGCCCGGTGCGCCGCCGTCACCGCGCAAACTCGCCAGGTTCTTGGCAGAATTGAAGACCTGCTGGTTCGCTCCGGCAGCAGCAAGCATCACATGCTGAGGCGCATGATCTGGCTGGCTGACATGGCCGACTTCGACCAGAGGAACACGATCTCGGATGCATCGCCGACATCGAGGCACCCGCGCGGGCAACCTACAGGGTGGCCGCCGACGCCAACCTACCATGGCCAATGGCAGCTATCTTCGGGTCATCAGCTCAAACCTGCCAGGCAGAAGTCGGCCAGTTCCGGTCATTCGCAATCCAGCGCCCGAAGCTGGAGATGGGGTGCCCGGTAGGGGGCGGAGCGTCAGGAAGGCACCACCGGCGGGAGTCCGCTCTGGAGCGTCGGCCCGATGTCCGCTCCTCCTCCGACTGAAGCCATTTGGCTCCGCTCGTCAGACGATCGGCCGTTTATCTGAATGTCGCATAGCTGGAGTAGGCCGAGTGTCGCCTATGGGCGCAGGTTGCCGCGAACTCGCTCTGAGCGCTAGTCCCCGCTGGCCCCTGCTACTTCCTCACCCTTAATCCGTTTGAAGTCGGCCAGACGCTTCCCGAGCTCATTCTGGAAGGTCGCGCCCGTCGGCGACAGGGCGCGGATGCGGTCCAGCCGGAAGCAGCGGAAGGCCTGGGCCGTTTCGCACCAGGCGACCAGCAGCCAGACCGGCCCGAAGAAGCTGATCGACAGCGGCCGGACGTCCCGGATGGAGCACCGCCCGGTCAGCGCCTCGTAGTCGATCCGCAGCAGGCGGCGGTGTTGGGCCGCGCGCTTCAGTTCCAAGAGATCGACAGCCGGGGCGTGGCGGGTCACCCACTGCGGGGCGGAGAAGATGTCTTGGTCCACGCCTGCCTGGGCTGCCGCGGGTAGGACGGCGCGTATCTTCGCCAGGGCCGATGCCGCCCGGGCCGCCACCGGACCATCGCTCCAGCTCGCCAGGACCCTGGCGCCGAGCGCCAGGGCCTCGGCCTCCTCGGCCGTGAGGTTCACGGGCGGCAGGTGGTAGCCGGGCTCCAGCGTATAGCCGACGCCGGCCTCACCCCGGATCGGCGCGCCCGTGCGGACCAGGGCGTCGACGTCGCGATAAACGGTGCGGACCGACACCTCCAGCACATCGGCGAGCTCGCCGGCGGTGGCGACAGGCCGGGCCCGGAGCGCCTCCATCAGGGCGAGCAGGCGATCGGCGCGACGCGTCATGCTGACACCACGCTGTCAGGAGAAGGCGTGCACAATGGCGAAGCTTTGCAGCGGTGGACAGGGGAAACGATGGCGACGGTGGACGAGGCGACCGCCACCTTCGAGCGCAACATCACCGCGCAGACCGGACGCGCCGTGCCGGCCTGGGTCGAGGCGGTGCACGCGCAGGGGCTGGCCAAACACGGGCAGATGGTCGCCTGGCTGAAAGCCGAGCACGGCCTCTCCCACTCGCACGCCAACCACGTGGCCAAGCGGGCGTCGGAGGCCGCCACGCCCCGGTCCACCGACGATCCCGTCGCCCACCTCTTCGAAGGGGGCAAGGAGGGGCTGCGGGCGATTTACGACCGCTTGGCCGCCGAGGTGCTGGCATTCGGGCCCGACGTCGAACTCGCCCCCAAGAAGGCCAACGTCAGCGTGCGCCGGCGGCGCCAGTTCGCCCTGATCCAGCCCACCCGTACGCGCCTGGACCTCGGCCTGATCCTTGCCCGCCCGCCGACCGGCCGCCTGGAGCCGTCCGGCAGCTTCAACGCCATGTTCAGCCACCGCGTTAAGCTCGCGCGGCTGCAGGACGTGGATGCGGAGCTGATCGCCTGGGCGAGGGAGGCCTTCGATGCCGCCGGCTGAAGCGGGATCGGCCGAGCATGATCCGAAGGTCCTCCAGGCGATCCTGGCCGAGGCCGCGCCGCCCGACCTAGAGCTGACCTTCCGGCCCATGTTCGGCGGGATCATGGGCTACATTGAGGGCAAGGTGTTCGCCTCGCTGTCCAATGTCGGGCTGGCGCTGAAGCTCGCCGGGGCGGATCGCGACGCGCTCTTGGCGGAGCCCAGTGCTCGCCCGCTCCGGTACGAGCCCGACCAGCCGCCGAGCAAATCCTACGTCGTCGTGCCCGAGGCGATGCTGTCGGATTTGGACGTCCTCCGGCGATGGATCGTCCGCTCGGCCGGCCGCCTGCCCTCCAGACGCGAAGAACCCAAGAGGCTATGACCTTGAGCAAGACCCCGCGCATCAGCTTCGTGGAGCTGCCCACCCGCGACCTCCTCGCTGCAAAGGCCTTCTATGCGGCCGCGTTCGGCTGGACCTTGACCGACTTCGGCCCGAGCTACAGCTGCACGATGAGCGGCGACGTGGACCTCGGGCTGCAGGGCGACGCCGACGAAGCGCCCGCAGCTCCGCTACCTGTGGTCGCCGTTGACGACCTTGAGGCCGCCCAGGCCGCGGTGGAGCGGGCGGCCGGACGAACGACCAAGCCCATCTTCGGCTTCCCTGGCGGACGACGCTTCCACTTCACCGACCCGAACGGGCTGGAGCTGGCCGTCATGCAGGTCGATGGCAGCTGAACAGCTCGGGCGGCTAAGTCACGGCCTCGGCCGCGAAAGCTTTATGTCTGCACGTAGTCAGGAAGGCGGAATGGGCGGCGCTGTCGGCACGTTCGAGGACATCGTCGGCCTTGAACCCGCTCACAAGCTAATTCTTAGGGCGCTGCGAGCCCTGGCCTACGGGCTGCACGCCGAAGCCGTCGAGGTCGCCCGCCCCGGCGACCGAGCCGTGAGCTGGGGCTGGGGAACCAGGAAGATGACGAAGGCCTACGCCTGTGCGCTGCCCTACAGGGCGCACGTAAACCTCGACTTCTATCGCGGCGCCCACCTTCCTGATCCCGCCAACAGGCTCAAGGGCGCGGGCAAAGCGATGCGGCACGTCAGCCTGACGCACCTCGACCAGGTCGATGACCAAGCCGTGCGCGACCTTATAATTTCCGCCCGGGAGGAACGTCGACGAGCGCTGAACTTGTAACAACGTCAGGGGCGACGCGCCGTGCAGCCGAGCGTACAGCAACGCGGAATGTCATGATTACGGATGAAGGCGCGAGTCCGTTGTGGGCGCATCTTGGCCTAGTAATCCGCCTTGAGAGCGACGTAGATGCTCGACCGCTCCTCCGTTCTTGTGTTCTGCACACCCGGGCCGCCCGCGCTGATCAATGATCAAAGGTCGCTCAGGGATCGAGTCGCACTGTCCGCGGTTAAGGCCCGCAAGCGTTCGGCAGGACTGGCGCGCTCTCCCACGCTTTACAGGCTCCCGACCACATGACCGACGCCACGACATCCGACGTCCTCGCCCCGGTGAGGATTGGCGCCTTCCAGCTCAAGAACCGTGTGGTCATGGCGCCGCTCACCCGCAGCCGCTCCGACGACGACGGCGTGCCGCCCGCTTTCGCGGCCGACTACTACAGCCAACGGGCAGGCTGCGGGCTGATCGTCAGCGAGGCCACCAACATATCGCCCCAAGCGGTGGGCTACGCGCTGACCCCCGGCATCTGGTCCGACGTGCAGGTCGCCGCCTGGCGGGCGATCGTGGACGCGGTCCATGCGCGGGAAGGGATCATCTTCCTGCAGCTCTGGCACACGGGCCGCATCTCGCACCCCGACCTGCAGGGAGGGCGGCCGCCTGTCGCTCCCTCGGCGATCAAGCCTGAGGGTCAGGCCTTCACCAAGGAGGGGATGAAGGACCACGTCACCCCGAGGGCCCTCGAGACCGGCGAGATCCCTCCCATCGTCAACGACTATCGCAAGGCCGCCGCCAACGCCAAGGCGGCCGGGTTCGACGGCGTCGAGGTCCATTCAGCCAACAACTATCTGCTGGAGCAGTTCATCCGCGACAGCACCAACAAGAGGACGGACGAGTACGGCGGGTCCATCGAGAACCGCCTACGCTTCCCCCTCGCCGCGATCGACGCCGTGCTCGAGGTCTGGGCTCCCGGACGCGTCGGCGTCCGCATTTCCCCGGCGACCACGATGCCGGGCGAGACCCCGCTCGACAGCCAGGTGATGCAGACGTACGGCGCCTACGTCGATGCGCTCTCCGCCCGACGGCTGCTCTACATCCACGACATCGAGGGCGTGACCCAGCAGACCCGCAACGTCCCCGAAGAAGTGGACTTCGCCGAGCTGCGGAAGCGCTTCGATGGAGCGTACATCGCCAACAACCAGTACACCTTGGAGCTGGCCTCGGAGATGCTGGCCAAAGGCGAAGCCGACCTCTTCAGTTTCGGCCGCCCCTTCCTCGCGAATCCGGATCTAGTGGAGCGCCTGCGGACCGGGGCGCCGCTAGCCGAGGCGCCCAAGCGCTACTGGTACGGCGGCGGATCGGTCGGCTATTCGGACTGGCCGACCATGCACGCGACGGCAGGCAGCTAGCAGCCGCGGCGCGGCTCGCTCACCTGCGAGCGGGTCGCATGGAACACGTTGTCGAACAGCGGCCTTTCTCAAGCTGAACGTGACTGGAGTCCAGATGGTGGAGACGACCCACGCTATATCGTCAGAGCGCATAATATTAAATGTGAATGGCGAGGCGCTGCAGCTTCAGGTCGATCCTTGGACGACATTGCTTGACCTTGTTCGGGAGCGCCTGAACTTCACCGGTTCCAAGAAGGGATGCGACCATGGTCAGTGCGGCGCGTGCACGATGCTCGTCGATGGCCGTCGCGTGAACAGCTGCCTGAAGCTCGCCATCACCCTGGACGGTGCGGAGGTGACCACCATCGAGGGCCTCGCCAGGGCCGACGGTGAGCTTCACCCCATGCAAGCCGCCTTCGTCGAGCACGACGCCTTTCAATGCGGCTACTGCACGCCGGGCCAGATCATGTCCGCCGTGGCCTTGGTGCAGGAGGGGCGCGCCCGCTCCCGCGAGGAAATCCGGGAGTACATGAGCGGCAACATCTGCCGTTGCGGCGCTTACACCAACATCGTCGACGCCATCCAGGACGTGCTGGGCTCCGGCTCCGGCGAAGACGGGCGCGCCGAGGAGCACCAGCAGGGAGTCGCCGCGTGAACCGCTACGGCTACGTCCGAGCGGAGACGGTGCAGGACGCGGTCGCGGCCTTGGCAGGCGACAACGCCTATGCGCTCGCGGGCGGCACGAACCTGATCGATCTGATGAAGTACGACGTGGAGAAGCCCTCCACACTGGTCGACATCACCCGTCTCCCGCTGAACTCCATCACCGAAACCGATGACGGCGGATTGCTGCTGGGCGCGCTCACGCCCAACGCCGACACCGCCTACGACGAACGCGTCGCCCGCCGCTATCCGCTGCTGGCCAGCGCCATCCTTGCGGGGGCGTCGCCGCAGCTGCGCAACGCCGCCACCGACGGCGGCAACCTGCTGCAGCGCACGCGGTGCTTCTATTTCTACGACCCGTGCACCCCCTGCAACAAGCGCGAGCCGGGCTCGGGGTGTCCCGCCAAAACCGGACGCAACCGCATCCTCGCCATCCTTGGCGCCAGCGATACGTGCATCGCCACGCATCCCTCGGACATGTGCGTCGCGTTGGCCGCGCTGGAGGCAAAGGTTCACGTCACCGGCCCCTTAGGCGAGCGGGTCATCGCCTTCGACGACTTCCATCGCCTTCCCGGCGACGCACCCGACAAGGACAACACGCTTCGTCATGGCGAGCTGATCACCGCTATCGAGCTGCCGCCCTCCGACTACGGGGCCCACCACACCTATCTGAAGATCCGCGACCGCCTGTCCTACGCCTTTGCGCTCGTCTCGGCGGCGGCGGCCATGACCGTCGAAGACGGGCGCATGACCAAGGTGCGGTTGGCTTTGGGCGGCGTGGCGGCCAAGCCTTGGCGCGACATCGAGGCCGAGCGGGAGCTGGAAGGGCGCGCGCCGGAAGTGGCCGCCCTCAAGGCCGCGGCCGACCGCATCCTACGCCACGCCCAGGGGTACGGCGACAACGACTTCAAGATCGAGCTGGCGCGCCGCGTGATCGTGCGCGCGCTCTCCCAGGCGGCCGCGGGCACCCCGCAGTCGCAGATCGACAAGCGCATTCAGTAGGAGCCGCATCATGGCTGACGGCGACATTTTCTTCGGCAAGCCCACCCCCCGCATCGACGGCGACGCCAAGGTCACCGGCAAGG